>JBBTUZ010000037.1:0-2118 GCA_038063495.1 Patescibacteria group bacterium
GTTAGAAGAATTTGTCCTAATTGCCGGGTTGGAATAAAAATCACCCACACTGAATTTGAAAGTTTGTTCAGTTCGTTAACGCTTAATATTTTAAAAGCCAATAGAGAATTTTACAGAGGAAAAGGCTGCGAACAATGCAACCAAAGCGGTTATTACGGCCGATTAGGTATTTACGAGGTTTTAGAAATTGATGATAATATTAGAGAAGCGATTATGCAACGAAAAAATTCCAGCATTATCAAAAATATCGCCACCAAAAACGGCATGACCGTTATGCTGGAAGATGGTTTCAGAAAAGCCATTGAAGGCAAAACGACCATTGAGGAGATATTAAGAGTCATTCATGAATAAACTATCCCAAAAAATTCAAAATATTTTTTCCAGAGTTTCTCTCCAGGATCAAATAATTTTTGCCAAACACTTGGCAATAATGTTGCAAGCCGGCATGCCTATTCTTGACAGCTTAACAATGCTGAAAAAACAGCAAACGAAATCCAAACCATTCTCTAAAATCCTAGATCAGATGATTACTGATATTGACAGCGGCCAATTCCTGTCAACAAGCCTAGACCGATTTCGCCAGATTTTTGGCAATCTTTTTATAAATGTCATCCGGGTGGGCGAAGCCAGCGGCACTTTGCCGGAAAATTTAAATTACATCGTGGAAGAACTGCAAAAAGGGCAGTCGCTTAACCGCAAAATCAAAGGAGCAATGGTCTACCCGATAATAATTTTGATAGCTGTCTTTGTCATAGTGGGAATTCTAATATTCGTGGTTTTCCCCAAAATACTTCCTCTTTTCAAATCTCTTAAAGTCAAACTGCCGCTAGCCACCCGTGTATTGCTCTTTGGCTATACTTTCATTTCTGAAAATTGGCTTTTGATTATTTTTGGTATTTTTGTTATTTTTATCGGTTTCTGGTTGATGTTGAAAAATAAAAAAATAAAATTTTACCTTGACTATTTTTTACTGAAACTTCCTTTCATAGGCTCAATAACAACGAATATCAACATGGCTAATTTCACCAGAACCTTAAGCCTCTTGCTGAAAAGCGGCGTCAAAATAGTTGATTCGCTGGAAACCACCGCGAATACATTGTCTAATTCGGTTTATCAAGAAGAATTAAAAAAAGTGGCTACGGAAATTTCCGGCGGAGGCCAAATTTCCCAATATTTGTTAAAAAGACCGCGTCTCTTCCCTATTATGCTTTCCCAGATGATTGAGGTCGGCGAAAACACCGGTAATCTTTCGCAAACGCTTTTATATTTAAATAATTTCTATGAAACCGAAGTGGACGAGATAACTAAAAATCTTTCCACCACGCTAGAACCCATACTTTTAATAATTATGGGCGTCATTGTGGGCTTTGTCGCCATTGCCATTATCACCCCGATCTATTCCATTACTCAAAGCGTAAGCAGATAATAAAATATTTAATACCCTTGAAAGGATTTACCATAATTGAATTAATGCTTGTTATCGGAATTTCGGTTATCGTTTTTTCCATGGGCCTGCCGGTCGCTTTTGAATTTCACCAAAACTATCAACTCCAAGCCGAAGGAGATAAATTTATCTCGCTTTTGAAAACAACCCGCAATTCATCTATGGTCAATCTTAATCAGTTTCCACACGGCGTCTATAGAGACAACGACAATTTTATCACCTTTGAAGGAAACAGTTTTGCCGCGCGCAATCAAAGCCAGGATCAAAATTTTCCAAGAGCCAAAACAATTTCTGTTTCCGGCCCGAATGAAGTAATTTTTAGTTCTCTCTCCGGGCAAACCGCTTCTTCTATTTTTATTTTCAATAATGGGGCTAAATTTTTTAATGTCTATGTCAATCAAGAAGGTCAAATTAATTGGTAACAAAGGGCAAACCATGGTTGAGGCGCTGGTAGCCATCGGAGTTTTTTTGGTCAGCATAAACGCGATTGTTTTTCTAATTTTCGCGGCTCAATCAATCTCTCAAGACACAAAAATAAATCAGGAAGCCGTGAATTATGCTTCCGAAGGAATTGAAGCGATTCGGTCAATCCGAAATCGGAGTTGGAATGAATTAACCGACGGCGAGCATGGTTTGATATTTTCCGGCGACCAATGGAGTTTTTCCGGCGCCTC
>JBBTUZ010000038.1:0-1001 GCA_038063495.1 Patescibacteria group bacterium
TTGTTTGGCAATTTTTTTTGAGGATGGCCGTTGAGAAAAGTTTTGGAAATGGTTTTTAAAATTCCGTTAGTTAGTTTTTGGGATAATTTATTTAGGCGCCGGGATTCTTGGTTTTTATTTTTTTGAACCAATTCCAAAGCCTTGGCGAGGCCGATGTCGGCCGGAACATTTTCCGTGCCGGAACGAAGACCGTTTTCCTGACCGCCGCCAAAAATCAAAGGTTTCAAAGAAATTCCATTTCTAATATACAAAATAGCGCTGCCTTTTGGTCCGTAAATTTTAGAACCGTTGAGGGTTAAGAGATCAACTCCTAATTTATCAACATTGAGATCTAAATAGCCCGCGGCCTGGCAGGCATCGGTATGAAAATAAATCAAGGAAAGGCCTTCGGCGTTTCTTTCTTGGTTAGTTTTTTTGAGCAACTTGCCGATTTCAGCGATTGGCTCAATCGTGCCGATTTCGTTGTTGGCGTACATCACCGAAATTAAAAATGTTTCCGGTTTAATGGCCTTTTTTATTTCTTCCAAGCCGACTAGCCCGTATTTATCAACTGGAAGAATGGAAACGGCGAAGCCTTCTTTTTCCAGGGCCCGAACCGCGTTTAAAACCGCGGGATGTTCAATTTCGGTGGTGATGATATGCCCAGGCTTTTTGAGGTTTTTCCCCCGAGCCCTGCTTAGACCCAAAATAGCTAAATTGGCGCTTTCGGTTCCGCCAGCCGTAAAAACAATTTCCGAGGATTTAGCGCCCAAGATTTTGGCGATTTTTCCCCGAGCTTGGCTTAGGGCTTCTTTGGCTTTTATTCCCGCGTGATAAATACTGGAAGGATTGCCGAAATTTTCCGACCAAAAAGGCTCCATTGCCTTTTTTACTTCCGGATCTAAAGGCGTGGTGGCGGCATGGTCGAGATAGATTAACTTCTTCATTGCTTTTTTAGCATAGCCCTTTATATTGCCGAAAGTCAATAAATTAGCCACTAGCCACTAGCCACTAGCCACTAG
>JBBTUZ010000039.1:0-9477 GCA_038063495.1 Patescibacteria group bacterium
AAATCCGATGAAGCTGGTTTTATTGTCGTTTATCCGAATGGTATTAGTGAACCAGGCAAGCCCGACAATCGTACTTTTAATGCCGGCAATTGTTGTGGCGCCGCTCGTGACACAAGTGTCGATGATATTGGCTTTGTAAAAAAAATGCTCATAGAGCTTAAATCAAAATTTAATATTGACACGAAGAGAATTTATGCCACTGGTTACTCAAATGGCGCGATGCTTTCTCATCGCTTGGCTTGCGAGATGACCGATACGATTGCCGCAATTGCTTCGATCGCTGGGGGCGTACAAATTCCAGAATGTAATCCATCGCGACCGATTGCAGTCTTGGAATTTCATGGCACTGATGATAGAAGCGTCAAATACGAAGGAGGCACTTGTGGCATCTCGGCAACAGGGCAATCATACAGTTGTAAGCCCGTCGAAGATGTAATGCTTTCATGGGCAAAGCGCAATAGTTGCAATATAACGCCAAAAATTACTTATGATAAAGGCGATACTACGTGCAAGACCTACAGTAGTTGCTCTAATGGCGTGGAGGTAACACTCTGTACCATTGAAGGCGGCGGACATACTTGGCCGGGTGGAGCATATTATCCTGATAAATTGCTGTTCCGCAAAGTTGTTGGCAAGCTTACTAAAGACATTTCTGCCAATGACATGATGTGGGACTTCTTCAAAAAACACCCCCTAAAATAATTTTAGTCTTTATCTAACAAGGCACTGCACCTGCACAAGATGAGACACATCGGTAACACTCGGTGTATCTATGCAACCGTATCAAACTTTCCGATTTTTGCGGGAATAGCATTTAATCCAATTTGTGTTAAAATGAAATACAAGGAAAATGGATGTCGATTTTTATTAAAAATAAAGGCATATAAATAATATATGGCTAGAAAAGTGATTATGACCGCCAAGGGTCCTTTGGAAATAAAGCCCCAGGAAAAATCAACTTTTATTTGTATGTGCGGTTTATCCAAAAACCAGCCGTTTTGCGATGGGTCTCATCATAAAGTCGCAGATGAGTCGGAAGAAAAAATTTATGAGTATGACGAAGAAGGCCATCGTCAAGAAATAAAATAGAAATAAAATAACAGAAAGTTCGGTCGGACTTTCTGATAATTTAACAAAACCATAAACTATGAAAAATAAATTATATTTATTAATGATTGGCTTAGGAGCGACGGCCATGGTTTTGGGATTGACCGCCATCGCGGCTAAATCTTCGGCTCCGGTTGAGCCAACGTCCAGAAAAATCGTGGTTTTCAAATCCGGAATTAACGAGCTAGAAAAAGAGGCGTTGATTGATAAGTTCGGCGGTGAAAAAATCAAAGACCTCCGTTTGATTAACGGCCAAGCGGCGCGTTTGACGGCCAAAGCGGAAAAAGACTTGGTTCGTCAGCCGGGTATTTTAAGAATTGATGACGATGTGATTGTTGAGGCTTTAGCAAAAGGCGGTATTTCAGCTAAACCCGCGCCTGTTCAGCCAGCCGAAGTTTTGCCTTGGGGAGTTGATAGAATTGACGCGGAAAAAATTTGGGCAATTACCGTCGGCGACACCATTAAAGTGGCTGTTGTTGACACCGGTATTGATATTTCGCATCCTGATCTCAAAGACAACATCAAAGACGGTGTGAGCGCTGTCGCGTATACCGCTTCTTATAATGACGACAACGGACACGGCACTCATGTGGCGGGAATTATCGGCGCGATTGATAATACGATTGGTGTTGTCGGCGTTGGGCCAAAAATTGATTTATACGCGGTTAAAGTTTTAGACCGCCGCGGTTCCGGTTATTTGTCTGATATTATTGAAGGCCTTGATTGGGCAATTTCAAACGGAATACAGGTAGTTAATATGAGTTTGGGAACTACCGCTAACATTCTTTCGTTTCAAGAAGCCGTTCAAAGAGTGAATGCCGCGGGCATTGTTCAGGTGGCGGCGGCCGGCAATTCCGGCGGTTCGGTAAATTATCCGGCTGCCTATCCGGAAGTTATCGCGGTTTCCGCCACGGATAAGTTAGACGCCGTTGCTTCCTGGTCTTCTCGCGGTCCGGCGGTAGATTTGTCAGCTCCCGGCGTTTCCATTTATTCAACCTATAAAAGCCAAAGCTATAAAACTTTGAGTGGCACTTCAATGGCGGCTCCGCATGTCGCCGGCGCCGCAGCTTTGGTTTTGACGACGATATTGAGCAGTTCAACGATTGGCATTGTTTGGGATTTAGACGGCGACGGAATTTGGGATCCTTCTGAAGTTCAAAATAAACTGGAAAAAACAGCCGAACAGGTTGCCCCCGATATTATTCCCGGGAAAGATAATCTTTACGGCGCCGGTTTGGTTGACGCCGAAAAAGCGGTTGTTCAATAAATTCAGTTAGATTTTTTATAGATTGATTAAGAAAACACTAGCTAAAAAAGTTGGTGTTTTCTTTTTTGCCAGGCTGCCGTAAAATAAAAGTAGATATGATACAGAATCAGTTTGTAGAAACCTATTCAAAATTCATTCAAAAATTTTTAAAGCCGCAAAAACCGCTTAAGATAGTTTTTGATTGTTCTGACGGAACGGCTGGTTTGGTTTTAAAAAAAATAGAAAGCCCTCTAAATTCCAAATTCTATATTCTCAATTCTAAACCGGACGGTCATTTTCCGGCTCACGGGCCGAACCCCTCAAAACCCGGAGCCGCCAAACAATTACAAGCCGCGGTTAAAAAACATAAAGCCGATTTGGGAATAATTTTTGACGCTGACGGCGACCGGATGCTTTGCGCTGATGACAAGAGCCGTTTTGTTGACTCTGAAGTTGGCGCTCGGCTTTTGATTTGGCATTTGAAACCAAAAAAAATAATTATTGACGCGACAAGCGGATGGCTTATCAAAGAAATTCAAAGCCCAAGAAACCAAGAAATAGAAATTACAGAATCCAAAGTCGGGCAATGCTTTATTAAACAAAAAATGCGGGCTGAAAATGCCGATTTTGGCGTTGAGCGTTCCGGCCATTATTATTTTAAAAAATTTTTTGGCCTGGATTCCGGAATTTTAGCGGCTGTTGAAATTATTAACGCTCTTTCCAAATTGCCTTATAAATTTTCTGATTTTGTTGATTTACTGCCGCGGTATTATCGTTCGGAAATTGATTTCAAGCTTTCAGCGCCAAGCATCAATCATCAAGAATTACTGAAGAAAACAGAAGATTGCTTTAAGTCGAAAGTTGAAAATTATAAACTATTAAAAATCTCTCATCTTGACGGGCTAACAATGGAGTTTGGGGATAAGGTTGGCTTTGCCAGCCGAAGCCTTGGCGAAGGCTGGTGGTTTAATCTTCGTTTTTCCAACACCGAACCGTTGTTGAGATTAAATGTTGAAACTAAGAGCCAGCTAGAACTCAAGAAACAAGTTGCCGTATTGGTTAAGTTTATAGAGGCGAATCAACTTTAGTTAGTAATCATTATAATTATGGACGCAATCGTATTTGACATTGAAACTAAAAATTCTTTCGCCGATGTCGGCGGACAGGAAAATCTAAAGAAACTGGATGTTTCCGTGGTCGGTGTTTATTCTTACAACGATGACGCTTATTCCTGTTTTGAAGAAAATGAATTGGAAAAAATAAAAGAAATTTTCCAGCGAAGCCGCTTGCTTATCGGTTTCGCCGTTAAACGGTTTGATTTGCCGGTGCTGGAAAAATATTTTTCTGCTGAAAGCGATTTTTATTTTTATAATATTCCTTGTTTTGATATTTTGGAAGAAATAGAACAATCGCTTGGTCGCCGCGTCGGGCTGGACGACTTAGCTATGGCTAATTTGGGAACGGGCAAGACCGCCGTTAGCTTGGAAGCCATTGAATTTTATCGGAACGGAGAAATGGAAAAACTGAAAAATTATTGCCTCAATGATGTTAAAATAACCAAAGAACTTTACGAGATGTTAAAAAGCCAGGGCTATCTCTGGATTCCTCAAAGATTTTCGGCAAAAATGTTAAAATGGGAACACCCAATAAATATATGAATAAAAGATTTTCTCTTCTAACTTTGGCGGCCATACTTTCTGGCAGTTTGATTGCCTTGGCTTTGGTTTATCAATTAGAAGGCCAATTAAATTATCGCCGAACCACCGCTGAATTGCCGTTAACTTCTCCCGCTTCCTCAACCCCGGCTGTTCCTCTTTATAAGCCTGTGATTGATTACGAACAAGCCGTCATCGGTGCCGTTGAAAAAGTTTCACCCGCCGTGGTTTCTGTTATTGTTTCCAAGGATTTGCCGGTTATTGAGCAGTGTCCTTCCAACCCCTTCTCTAATTTGCCTCCGGAATTTCAGCAATTTTTTGGCGACCAATTTCAATTTTCTCAACCTTGCCAAAAAGGAACTAAAAATCAAGAAGTTGGCGGCGGCAGCGGATTTATTATCACCAAAGACGGGCTGATTGTCACCAACAAGCATGTTGTTGTTGATGCCGGCGCCTCTTATACGGTTTTAACCAATGACGGCAAAAAATACGATGCCAAAGTTTTGGCTCGCCATCCTTTTTTGGACATAGCCGTGCTTAAAATAAAACCGCTTGCTGATGATTTGCCGGTTTTAATTTTGGGCGATTCCGACAGCATTAAGTTGGGCCAGACCGCTATCGCCATCGGCAATGCTTTGGGAGAATTCAGAAATACGGTCTCGGTGGGAACAATTTCCGGTTTAGCCCGAACGGTGACCGCTCAAGGCGGAGGCACGGTTGAAACCATTGAAGGTGTCATCCAAACCGACGCCGCCATCAATCAAGGCAATTCGGGAGGCCCGCTTTTAAATCTTAAAGGCGAAGTTATCGGCATCAACACCGCCATGGTGGAAGGCGCTCAAAATATCGGTTTTGCTTTGCCTATCAACCAAGTGAAAAAAGCCATTGAGTCGGTAAAAAGCACCGGAGAAATTAAAGTTCCTTATTTGGGCGTTCGTTATTTAAAAATCACTCCGGATTTGGCGCAAAAAGAAAAACTGCCGGTTGAAAATGGCGTTTTAATAAGAGGCAGTCAAGACGACCCGTCCATCACCCCCGATTCTCCGGCTAAAAAAGCCGGTCTTCAATCCGAAGATATTATTACAGAATTAAACGGCGAAAAGCTTGATCAAGATAATTCTTTAGCTTATTTAATTCAGAAATATAATGTTGGCGACCGAATCACTTTAAAGATTTTAAGAGATGGCAAGGATATGACGCTTCAGGCAACGCTTGAAGAAAAACCAAAAAATCTGTAAAATATATTCTCATGAACGGCTTTCATCGTTTTACAATCAAAGCCCAAGAGGCCATGCAGAATGCCCAGGATTTAGCCGGCCGTTATAATCACGGGGAGCTCAAGGCGCTTCATCTTTTGGCCAGCTTAATAAACGAAGAGCAGAGTTTAGTCAGGCCGATGTTGATTCGGGCCAATGTTAATTTAACAGTTTTGGAAAAAAGTTTGGAAGAGAAATTAGCTCGCTTGCCGAAAATTTTTAGCGGTTCTAATGTGGGACAGCTTTATCTCTCTCAAGAATCAATGCGAATTTTAGACCGAGCCGGCGAGATTGCCCGTCAGCAAAAAGACGAATTTATTTCCTGCGAACATTTGCTTTTGGCGATTTTGGACATTCCTTCAGCCGCCCAGTCTTTGTTAAATGAGTTTGGCGTTCGTCGAGAAACCCTTTTAAGGGTTTTAGACCAGCTTCGCGGTTCAGTCAGAATCACCGACGAAATTCCGGAAAGCAAATTTCAGGTCTTGGAAAAATACGCTGTTAATTTAACCGAACAAGCTCGTCAGGGAAAACTGGATCCGGTCATCGGCCGGGAAGAGGAACTGCGTCGGCTCATTCAAATTCTTTCCCGCCGTAAAAAAAACAATCCGGTGCTTATCGGCGAGCCCGGGGTGGGCAAAACCGCGGTGATTGAAGGATTAGCCCAGCGGATTATCAAAGGCGAAGTCCCCGAAGGCCTCAAAAACAAAGAAATTATTATGCTAGATTTGGGAGCTTTAATCGCCGGCACCAAATTTCGCGGCGAATTTGAAGACCGGCTTAAGGCTTTTGTCCACGAAATCAAAAATCCCCCCGGCCGCTATCTTCTTTTTATTGACGAAATCCATATGATTGTCGGCGCTGGCGCCGCCGAAGGAGCGGTGGACGCTTCTAATCTTTTAAAGCCGTCTTTGGCTCGGGGCGAACTTCACGCTATCGGAGCGACCACTACCAAAGATTATCAAAAATACATTGAACGGGATGCCGCCTTGGAACGCCGTTTTCAGCCGGTAATAGTTGAAGAACCGAGCTTGGAGGACAGCATCGCCATTCTTCGCGGAATTAAAGAGAAATATGAAATTCATCATGGGATTAAAATTAGCGATGAAGCCATTACCGCGGCCGTTAATCTTTCGGCTCGCTACATCACTGACCGTTTTTTGCCGGACAAAGCCATTGATTTAATTGATGAAGCGGCGGCGGCTTGTCATATGGAAAGCGACAGTTTGCCGGTTGAAATTGACCGGTTGCGCCGCGATATCACTCGTTTGGAAATTGAAAAAAAATCAGTTAAGCCTGCTCGCCAAGAAATTATCGCCAAAGAATTAAAAAAACTTCGGACCGAAAACGATGAACTTTCCGGCCGTTGGCACGCGGAAAAAATTAATCTGGAAAATTTTCATAATCTCCAGCGCCGGATTGACGAGCTGGAACATTTGGCGGGATTAGCCGAAAGAGAAGGCGATTTGGAAAGAGTGGCCCAGATTCGTTACGGCGAATTGCCGGCGGCTCAAAAAGAATATCAGGCTTTTGAAAAACGCTATTTCTCCAAAAAACTTCAGGGAAGATTTATTAAGGAATATGTTGACGCCGAGAATGTGGCCTCCGTGGTTTCGCGCTGGACCGGCATTCCTGTCAACCGAATGCTGGAATCGGAATTAGCCAAACTTTCCCGAATTGAAGATGTGCTTTCCGAAAGAGTGGTTGGCCAGACCGAAGCCATTGAAGCTGTTAGCCGAGCTTTGCGCCGGGCTCGCGCCGGCTTAGCCGACGAATATAAACCTTTGGGTTCTTTTATGTTTCTTGGCCCGACCGGAGTCGGGAAAACCGAACTCGCCCGGACCTTGGCCGAATTTATGTTTAATGACGAAAAGGCATTGATTAGAATTGATATGTCTGAATACATGGAACGGCATTCGGTCAGCCGCTTGATTGGTTCGCCGCCGGGTTATGTCGGCTACGAAGAAGGCGGACAATTAACCGAAACCGTTCGTCATCGGCCTTACAGCTTGATTCTTTTTGATGAGATTGAAAAAGCCCACCCCGAGGTTTTCAATATCTTGCTTCAGATTTTAGACAATGGTCGTTTGACCGACGGCAAGGGGAAAATCGTTAATTTCAAAAACTGCGTTATTATTTTGACTTCCAATGTGGGCGGCGAATATTTCCGTCAGATGTCCTATTTGGGTTTTAGCGTGAACGAAGATGAAAAAAATTTACAATTCCAGGAAGAAAATTTTCGGGACAAGGTTCGGGAATCATTGCGTCAGACTTTCAAGCCGGAATTTCTCAACCGGCTTGATGAAGTCGTTATTTTCAATTCACTCCGGAGCAAAGATATTGCCAAGATTGTTGATATTCAACTGGAGCAAGTTAAGGAGAAATTAGCCGAGCGTCAAATCAAGTTAGCCGTTGACCCCTCTCTTAAAAAATATTTAATTGATAACGGGTTTGAGCCGGAATACGGCGCTCGACCCATCAGGCGTTTGATTCAAAAAGTCATTTTAGATAGCTTGGCCGATAAAATCATTAAAGGCGATGTCAAAAATGGTCAAAAAATTAAGCTTTCTTTCCACCGGCAAGCCGTGGAGGTCGCTGCTTCTTAAAGTTTTACTTTTCGGTCTCGGTTTGTTCTGGGTTCACCTTTCCGGTTTTTCCCTTCCCGCTCTTTTTGGTTTTTTTATTTTAATTATTTGGCTTTATTTTTCTCAATTGCCGGAACGAGCGCATTTCCGGATTTCATTTTTGGTTTTAGTTTCAACGGCGCTTTTGACACTGTATTTTTCTCAAGGCGGATTTTATCCGGCGTTTTTTGCTTGTCTGGGGTTCAGTTTCTTGTTTTATTTACTCTTGGGACTTCCCGCTCTCGTTTTCAAGAATCGCCAATCGGTTTATTTCCTTTTAAACACAGGTCTTTTTTTGATTGTTTTTTTGCTTTTCTTTGGCGCCGATAAGTTAAATTATTTTTTAACGATTAATTTTTTGCTTTTCTTGGTTGTCTTTCTTCTTTTTGAGGAATGTTTTGGCTTTCTGCGGTCGGCCGTTCACAATTCATTATTCACAATCCATAATTCACGATTCATTTCTTTGGTCTTCGCCTTCTTGGGCTTGGAATTGTTTTGGGTTGTCAGTCTTTTGCCTATCGGTTTTGTCAATTTGGCTATTTTTGAAACCCTTTTTGTTTTTTTAACGCGCGATTTCACTCTGGCTTATTTTTCCGGCCGTTTCAACCGACAATTTTTTATCTATCACCTTTTAATCTTTGTTGTTTTAGTTATTTTTATTTTCACTAATTCAAAGTGGAGCATCTAATTTCCGCTTTCTATTTTTTATTTTATATTTTATAATCAAAACAATGCCTAAAAGTTTTTTTCAGCCTAAAAAACGCATACAGCCAGTTTCCGACATTGTCCCGTTGTTCAAAGCTAAAAAAAATCTAGAAAAACCGGAAGCGAAAAAGAACGAAGAAGCGGAAACAAAAGGGAAAGCAGTCGCTTCTAAAATCCCCAAGTGGCCTTTTGTTTCATTTTTTTTAATCGCTATTTTGGCAAGTTTGATTTATTTGGGCTGGAAGGTTTTGCCGAGAGCGGAAATTAAAATTTTTCTCAAAAAAAATCCGATAATTTTTAACGAAACTATTGAAGTTAGCAAAAATTTCAGCCTTAGCCAGACTTATTCAAGCTCAACATTGATTAAACTGCCCTCGGAACTATTTACCGAAAACCGCAATTTGTCATTGAGTTTTCCGGCCAGCGGCAAAGAGAAGATAGAAAATAAAGCCCAGGGCAAAATAATCGTTTACAATAGTTACAGTTCCGACCCTCAGGTTTTGGTGGTTAATACTCGTTTTGCGACTCCGGATAATAAAATTTTTCATCTAAAAAAATCAGTTACCGTTCCCGGCGCCAAAATCCAAGAAGGTAAAATAATTTCTTCTTCCATAGAAGTTGATGTTGTCGCCGATCAGGCGGGAGCCGAATACAACATCGGGCCGGTAGCCAAATTCACCATTCCCGGGCTTAAAGGTTCTCCGAAATATGAGGGTTTTTACGCCAAGTCGGAACAGCCGATGGTAAACGGTTTTATCGGGGAGAAAGCCGCGCCGACAGAAAAGGATATTAAAGACGCCGAAACTAATATCAGGCAGGCTTTGGAAGATAATTTAAAAATAGCCGTTGTCTCTCAACTTCCCAAAGAGTTCAAAGTTGTTAGCGGT
>JBBTUZ010000040.1:0-1054 GCA_038063495.1 Patescibacteria group bacterium
AATCTTGAAGAGAAGCTCAAGGCTCAACGGGAAATAAAAGATTCTGAGAAAAAACGGAATGAAATGCGGAGAAAGTTGTATGAAGCGCAGGATGAAGTGGAAGTAAAGAAAGATAAATTATTGGAAACCATAGAAGCACAGTTGAAACAAAAGTCAAAAATAGAAACATTATTTACCATCAGTTGGAAAATCATTTAATCATTTATGAGCAATAACAAACAAAAACTAGAGCTTACATGGATCGGAAAAAACAATCCAGAGTATGATATTGCGAATATTGAGCCGCGCATTTTGGAGGAGCGGGCAGATTTGTCATACGGAGACAAGGATACCGACAATATGATCATTCACGGCGACAATCTGCTCGCGCTCAAGGCACTACTTCCTGAATATGAAGGCAAGGTGAAATGTATCTATATCGACCCACCATATAACACTGGTCACGCTTTTGAGCACTATGACGACAGCGTGGAACACAGTACGTGGCTTTCACTTATGAGGCCTAGGTTGGAGTTATTGAGAATACTTCTAGATTCCGAGCAAGGAACCATATGGATAAATCTTGATGATAATGAAATTCATTATTGCAAGGTTATGTGCGATGAAATATTCGGGAGAAATAATTTTGTTTCAAATGTAATTTGGCACAAGAAAAATGTTGTTCAAAATGATGCAAAATATTTTAATACTAACCATGATCACATTTTGGTCTACTCTTTCAATAAAGATAATCTGAAATTTAATTTATTACCAAGAACTGATGAGATGGATGCAAGATATGATAATCCCGACAATGATCCAAGAGGAAAATGGACCAGCGTAGCTTTACAAGCAAAAAGTGGTTCTGAAAGTACAAATTATGAAATTGAATTTCCTAACGGGATCAAGTGGAAGCCCGTTAATGGAACCTTTGCTCGTTTATCTAAGCAAAGTTTATTAAGGGCATTTAATGAGGGTAGACTCTGGTTTGGCAAAGGAGGTAAGAATGTCCCTAGGTTGAAAAAATATTTGAATGAAGTTAAAGGTATTCATTATTCAGAAATTGGAGATAGAT
>JBBTUZ010000041.1:0-1737 GCA_038063495.1 Patescibacteria group bacterium
GGTTTCAGACCGAACAAGTCCCCGACCAAGCCATTCAACGCCGCCGGGAAGATAGGTTAATCCTTGAGACAGGCTTCCGGTGCCCCAACCGAAAAATCTGGCATTAGCCAAAGCGGTATAAAATTCTTCAGAAGCCCAGGTTATTCTTTCGTTTAAAGTGGCGGAAAAAGACGAAAGCTGAAAAAAAACGGTATATCCAAACAAAAAAATTGCCAGTGAAGCTAATAAAATTATGGTTATCAGGGAAAAAAACCAAACACGACTATTTTCCCATAAATAGCGTATTTTGGCATTTCTAATATAGACAGCGAATAAAAAAAACAAAACGCTTCCCGCGGAAGTTAAAACAAAAGCCGAGCGGACACCGCTTATGATTATTCCCAAAAAAGAACTAAAAATAGACGCTAATAATAATTTATTATTTTTCTTTAATCGCGAATTAACGGGATATTTTGTCATCAAAAGGCCAAGCCCTAAGAAGAAAAGCAACATTGAGAAACGGCTATATCTGTGGCTTGTCCCAAAAACCGACGGTAAAAGCGGTATATCGCCGCCTTCAAAACGACCAAAATTGGCCCCGAAAGAATGAGCTTGAGTGGCATCGGTCAAAGATCTGACAAGCGCCCATCCCGAATCATAAAAAAAATACTGAAAAACGGCGAAAAGAAAAAGCGGGATTGAAAGATAAACCAGAACTTGGCAAAACTTCAATAATTTTTCTTGACTGCCAAACATATAGTAGCCTAAAAACATCAGGGGCAGATACCATAAATAACTGCGTAACCCAATAAGACCAAACAACAAACCGGGGGAATTGTCATTAAAGACATTTATAGTAGAAACAGCAACTAACAACGAGAGCGCGCCCCAAAAAGCCGGTTTCCAGATTTTTTTATTTTTAAAAAGCAGAAATATTAAAAAAGAAAAATAAGTCAAAGCTATTAAAACATCCTTCACCAGCATTACTTCAACCGGCTGGCCGGGAATAAGCCGCCTAATTATATCTTCAAGCAAAAGCCAGGCGAAAATTAAATAGACGCCAAATTGCCAGCGCCGAAAAATTGAAACGGCTATAATAACAAATGAAATTAACGCCAATAAATAAATCATCAATAAAATTTGAAATCTTTTAGAGCGGCAGCGGCAAATTTATTTAAATTGACTATCAGGCTTTTCGCGAATCTGCGATTATATTCGGTATTAATAAAACAATCGTGATTGCAAAAACATTTTTTAATAAAATTTCTTTGTTTCTCGGCTTCAGAGTTATTCCAAAGAAATGACAGATTGAAATTAACTTTCTTTAAATTACCTATAGGTTGGTAAAATTCACAAAGGGACACATCGCCATTCTGATAGATCACCCCCACCGATTTTCCAGCCAAACAATTGAATAATCTTTTCCCACTTTCTAAAATATCCAGATGGCTTTGGATGTAAGTAAATTTTCTGGCAAATTCCACTATTTTAAAGGGGTTTCTAATTGATTTTTCAAGATAAATTTCGTATAAAATGCTCCTTAATTCCGGAATAATGCCACTAGTAATCAAAATATCTTTTTCTAAAGGATCAGCGACGCTCCTTGTTCCAAGCGGAGCGTTTGATTGGCTAGCTCCTCTTATTAATTGCAAACCCGGCTCAATACTGAAATTATCGTTGAGAAACCCTACTACTTTCCCAATTTCCTGATAATTCAATTTATTGATGGTCATTATAGTTCCGACATCCGCTCCGATA
>JBBTUZ010000042.1:0-9080 GCA_038063495.1 Patescibacteria group bacterium
TTCTTTTTCAAAAAAATCTTAACAGTTTTTTCAAATTCCTTGATATTGTTTGGGTCAACTATCTTAACATCTTTAATGCCGCAAGCCCGAACAATGGCCTCAATTTTAAGCCCCACTACGCCCGGGTTTGGCTGGTGGCCGGTCATTGCCGTAGTTGAATTGTCCATTACAATCACCAAAGGATTTGATTTATTAAAAACGGCGTTGATTAAAGACGGGATGCTGGAGTGGAAAAAAGAAGAATCGCCGACGAAAATAATAACTTTTTGTTTTGAAGCTTTTTCAATCCCATGGGCGATAGAAATATCCGAACCCATGCAATAAAGATAATCTTGCATCTCATAAGGCGGATAATAGGCCAACATATAACAACCGATTTCGCCTCCGAAAATGGCGCCGGGAGGAGCTATTTTTTTAAGCGACGAGTAAACGAAATTGTAAGAACAGCCCGGACAAAATCGAGGCTCTCTTTTAGAGAGATCGATTTTTTGAAAATTTCTTTGGTGCTTTTTAAAATCAAACTCGGTTTTTTTGCCTACCAATTCAGAGATAGCCGAAATAACATTTTCGGGTTTCAGCTCTCCAACCTCCGGCAAAAAATTCTTACCGTTTATTTTCAATTTTGGATTCGCATCTTTAGCTAATCTTTCCACTTCGTTTTCCAAATAAGGCTCCAATTCTTCAACTATCAAAACTTGGCTTAAATTTTTAATGAAATTTTTTATTTTTTTCTCCGGCAACGGATAAAAAAATCCCAGTTTTAAAAGAGGCAATTCTAAATTGAGTTCTTTCAAGGCCTCTTTGGCGTATAAATAACAAACGCCGGAGGCGATAATGCCAAGCTTTGCCGGCTGGCCTTCAATAGAATTTAAAGAAGAATTTTCGGAAATTTCTTCTCTGATAACTTTTATTTTTTCTAAAAGCTCCCGGTGCATTTCCAAAACCCGAGGCGGCATAGTCACAAATTGACGGACATCTTTTATAAACTGGGCTTTTCTCTCCCCTTTTTTAATTTCGCCGAGGGTGACGATTTCGGTCTGAAAAGCCACCCGGGTGGTTTCCCGAACCATCACTGGAATTTTGAATTTTTCAGAGAAATCAAAAGCTAATTTTATGAATTCTTTGCATTCTTGCGGCGTTGACGGTTCCAAAGTAGGAATATGAGCTTTAAAGACATGGCCGCGGCTATTGTCTTCCGATTGAGCCGAGCTCCAGCAAGAAGGGTCGTCGGCTACCAAAAGCACTAAGCCGCCCTTAACCCCAGAATAAACCAAAGGATATAGAAAATCAGAGGCCACATTCAGGCCGAAATTCTTCATAGCCACCAAGGCTCGCAATCCGCTAAAAGAAGCTCCGGCTGCCGCTTCCAATGCTATTTTTTCATTAACCGAATATTCGAAATAAATACTTTTGGGTATTTGTCCAGACCGAGACATTTGGTAGAAAATATTACCGATCTCGGAAGCTGGCGTGCCGGGATAAGTGGAAACAAACTGAACGCCAGATTCTAAAGCGCCTCTGACAATAGCTTCGTTTCCAAGCAAAATAACTTTTTCGCCTTTCTTTTTTAAGATTTCCTTTTGCATTAAAGATTGATTTATTGGCGGTGTTTTTTACGCCGCAAAAAAGAAGGAATTTCGGTTTTCTCTTCAAGTTTAACTCTTTCTTCGGTCGGCTCTTCTTTTTTCTTAACATCCAATTCCCGCGCTTCAATCAAGGGATCGCTTTGATACGAAGTAAACAAAGAAACCGGCTTGCTGCTTTGGGCTAAACCATTAAAGCCGAAACCAGTGGCGATAATTGTCACTTTAAGATGCTTTAAGGGAAGTCGACGATCGTAATAAGCGCCAAAAATTACTTTAGCTCCCGGGTCAACGGTGTCGGAGATAAGCTTGGCGATAATTTGAATTTCGCTCATTTTGAGGTCTCGGCCGCCGGAAATGCTAAAAAGAACTCCTTTAGCGCCATCAATAGAAGCCTCCAGCAAAGGAGAATTGATGGCCGCATTGACCGCTTTGACCGCCCGTTCCGCTCCAGTAGTCACCCCAATGCCGATAATAGCCGCTCCGGCATCTTTCATTACCGCTTTAATATCGGCAAAATCAAGATTAATAACCCCCGGCGAAACGATTAATTCGGTGATGGCTTGAACAGCATTTTTTAAAACATCGTCTATAAATTCAAAAGCTTTAATAAGAGAGGTGTCTTTATTGATGATATTAAAAATCCGGTCGTTGGGAATAACCACTAAAGTGTCAACTTTAGTTTTAAGCTGGGCCAAAGCTTCTTGGGCTATTTTCATTCGCTGGGCTCCTTCAAAAGAAAAAGGCTTGGTCACCACGGCTATGGTTAAAGCGCCCATTTCACGAGCGATGTCGGCAACCACTCCCGAACCCAAAGAACCCGTCCCTCCGCCTAAACCCGCGGCGATAAAAACAATGTCGGCCCCTTGAAGCGCCTCGCTGATTTCGGAACGATTTTCTTCGGCGGCTTGTTTGCCTAATTCCGGGTTCATCCCCGCCCCCAAACCTTTGGTTAAAGTTTTGCCGATATAAATTTTCTTGCGGGCTTGAGCGTATTCCAAATCTTGGGCATCGGTATTAATAACGATGAACTCCGCGTTTTTAATGCCTTCTTTCTGGGCCATTCTGGTGATAATATGCCCGCCAGCGCCGCCAACACCAACCACTTTAATGTTGGCGAGATTAAATCCTCGGGAAATTTTTTTATTTTTTGCCATTTTAAGGTATCAAGCTTTGTAAAAATCTTCTTAAAGTTGATGGATGGGAAAATCCTTTCTGGTTAAAACCGTAAATCGCCAAACCAACGGCTGTGGCAAATTCGGGATCGCTGACTAAATCATGAAAAGCGGAATCTTTAACATCAAAATTGGCTAATTCCGGAACACCGATTTGAACCGGTAATCTCAATTCTTGTTTAGCCAAATCAACGATTCCGGGAAGTTTGGCCCCGCCACCGGTGATAACCACACCAGCCGGCAAATCAATTTTATGGTCCAAACTCTTGATTTCATTATTGACGATTTCAAAGATTTCAGCAAGCCGCGCTTCAATAATTTCCGAGAGAAAACGCTTGGAAATCTCCCCTTTCGTTGAACTGTCAACTTCTTGCAAGTTGAATACCTCACGGCGGGAAGTCTCTTTGGCGAAAGCGAAACCATAAGTTAATTTTACTTTTTCGGCGGCGCCGATAGAAATCCTCAAACCGATGGCAATGTCATTTGTGATATTGCCGGCTCCAGCGGGCAAATTAAGAGTTTTAAGAATTTTATTTTCTTCGTAAATAGTCAAACCGGAAATACCCGCCCCAATATCCACCATTAAAACCCCCAATTCTTTTTGTTGCTTTGATAAAACTGACGCGCTGGCGGCCAAAGGACCAAAAATCAACCCGCTGATAGCTATTCCGTTTCGCTCCAAACATTTGGTCAGGTCATTGACAATGGGGCTGAAAGCGCCAATCACCAAACTATTAACTTCCAGCCGAGTCCCTGTCATGCCCAAAGGGTCCTGAATGCCCCCAATGCCGTCAACAAAAAATTCACGGGTAATATTATGAAGAACGGCATAATTTGAAGAAAGATTCACGGCTCGGGAAGACTGAATGACTTTTTCAACATCATCGCGGCGAATTTCACTATCCGCCCGCGCCACTCCGGCTATTCCTTTGGAAAGGCAAGATTTGATATTGGTGCCGTTAACATTAACATACACGTTTTTGACTGATTTCGGAGCAACGCTTTTAAGATCGCTGATAATGTTTCTCAAAGAAACAGTGGCTTCTTCAAAATCAACCAAAGATCCTTTTCGGAAACCAGCCGAGGGTTGTTTAAAAGCCGCTAAAATCAGAAGACGGCCGTTATTCTTAATCTCCGCGACAACGGCCTTGATGCTGCTTGAACCAATATCCAAACCGGTAATGATATTAGACATTAGAAATTAGAAATTTTTCTTTGGATTCCATTTTTAGACTATCACTTTCCCCTCGATGCTGGAAACCGAATAAATGGAGCAACCCGTGAGCTATCATCCGCGCGAATTCGTTTCGCGGTATATAATCGGGGTTTAAATATATTTCTCCAAGAAATTTTAAATTAGATTCCGGATGGGGGAAATTTTTGGGTTCAACAAAAGTAAGAATACCTGTTGCTTTATTTTTATTTCTGAATTTTTGATTCAAAAATTTCATTTTGAAGCTAGTAATTAAAAAAATTTCTAAATGACAATTATTCTTTTTCAATAATTGAAGAAATTTCCAAGTTAATTTTTCTATTCTTTTCTCGTAAAAACGGTATTTGCTGTTTAAACTGACAACTGAAATGCTATTCATGCCAAATTACGCCTCCCCCATTTTCTTGGCCTTTTCTATTTCTTTTTTCTTGGTCTCGCGATAAATAGCCGCGATTCGTTTGCGGCGACGATTAACCGGCCGATGATAAAAACGCCGTTTCTTTACTTCGCGAAGAATCCCGCTTTGCTTCATTTTCAGATTAAAACGGTAAAGAAGACCGGTTGTTGATTCTTTTTCTTTTTTTCTAATTTCCATAAATTTCTATTTATTAGCTTTTACTAATTTATTTTTTATTTCTGCCAACGACTTTTTGGGCGGATTATTGACCACGCTGTGAACCGAACTGCCACCGTCATCCTTAAACCTGGGAACAATATGAACATGGAGATGATCAATAACCTGTCCGCTTATTTTACCGTGATTAATCCCGATAGTAAACCCCTCGGGCTGAAGGCTTTTTTTAATTAGCAGGGAAACCTCTTTCACCGCTTCAAAAAGCAAACCCAAGTCTTTTTCCGGTAAATCCAAAATTGTTTGACTGTGAACTTTGGGAATAACCATAGTGTGGCCGGGAGCTCGAGGGTTAATGTCTAAAATGGCTAAATTCCATTCATCTTCATAAACAATTTCGGCCGGTATTTCTTTTTTTATTATCTTACAAAATAAACACATAACTTTAGTGCAATCTCTTCTTCACTTCTTCGGTTAGTTTATTCAAAAGAATGGCTTCTTGAACGCCGGAAGTCATATCCCTGACAATAATCGTTTCTTCAAAAACTTCTTTTTGGCCAAAAATTAAAACCAAAGAAGTTTTCTTTTTATCGGCGGCTTTTAATTGGGCTTTGAGGGATTTTTTGCCCAGAGACTCGCTGACAGCGATACCGGCTCGCCGCATATTTTCCACCAAAACTAATCCTGATTTTTCAGCTTGGCTCCCCACGGCGATAAAAGACACCCGAGGTTTAGTTTTGAGATCCAGGCTAATTTCTTGTTGCTTCATTACTTCAACAATCCTTTCAAGGCCAATGGCCCCGCCTACGCCAGACAAATTTTGCCCTCCAATTACTTCCATTAAGTAATCATAACGCCCTCCCGCCGCCAGCGTCGTTTTTAATTCCGGCACCTCTATTTCAAAAACCGTGCGGTTATAATAGTCCAAACCGCGCACTAAATAAGGGTCGGAAACATAAGGCAGGTCATTGCCCTCAATAAACCCTAAAACTTCTTGAAAATGGCTGTTACAGCTTTGACAAAGATGGTTAAGAATAACCGGCGCCGAAGACCGCAAGGCCTGGCAATTTTCATTTTTACAGTCAAGTATCCTAAAGGGGTTGGCCTCCAAACGACGCTGGCAATCCTCGCAAAGTTCTTTTTTTAACGGCCGGTAATATTCTAAAAGTTTTTTTCTATAAGTGGGGCGGCAAACGCGGCAACCAATGGTGTTTATTCGGAAATTTATATCTTTAATTTTTAATAAATCCAAAAAACGATGGATGACAAAGATTATTTGAGCGTCATAAACCGAATGATTATCGGCTAAAATTTCAAAACCCCATTGACGAAATTGCCGCCAGCGTCCGGCTTGGGGTTGTTCGTAACGAAACATCGGCCCGTAATAAAACACCTTTAAGGGGTGGGCGTAATAACCCAGATGATGCTCCAGATAGGCCCGGCAAATAGAAACCGTGGCCTCCGGCCGAAGCGCTAATCGTTGCCCTCCCTTGGTTTCAAAAACAAACATCTGTTTTTCCACGACATCGCTGGATTCGCCCAAAGAAGCTTCAAAAAGGCCAGCTGATTCCAAAAGCGGAGTTTCAATAAAAGAAAAGTCATACAAAGAACTGACTTCTTTCCCCACCTCCCAAATTTTTTCCCACCAAATCTGGTCTTTGGGAAGAATATCGGGCATTCCTTTGGGCGCTTGAAAAACTTGCTTGGGTTTTTTAAGGGGTTTCATAATTGATCTATTACGGGGACGCGAAAATGGTCTCGCGTGTTTTTACTTTTTTAGTATTGCTTAATTATTAATACGCTGGTGTTCCGAAAGCCATAGCGGCCGTAATAGGCCAAATTCTTACTCTCGCGAAGCCAACAATTTTTTCCCCAGACAATGCCCCCCAACTTCGGGAATCAAAACTAAAATTACGATTGTCGCCCAAAACAAAATATTGATCCGATTTTAGAGTTACTTCCAAATCACCAAAAGTTTTAATATTGGCGGGAAGATAATCTTCTTTAAGCGCCATTTTATTCCCCTGACGGTCAAAAATTATTATTTCGCCATTCTGAATCACTATTTTTTCATCGGGCAAGCCGATAATTCTTTTAATGAAAAAACTGCCACCGAGCGGTGGTTCAAAAACGACTACTTCGCCTCGCTGGGGTTCTCGGAACCGATAACTTATTTCATCAACCAAGAGATAATCCCCGCTAGAAAAGTTTGGCTCCATACTCGCTCCGCTGACCAAAAACGGCTGAAATAAAAAAGTTCGGATAATAAAAACTGCCAAGAATGAAATAACGATAGTTTCTAAAATTTCTAAAGCTGACCAAAAAAATTTTTTCATTTAATTAGGGTTTGATGGAAATAAAATCAAACTAATGAATTTAGACGTCGTTTGTATTATAATGTTAAAAACATGGAAATCAAGCCCCATTTTATCATCGGATTAGGCAACCCGGGTTCTCAATACGATTCAACCTACCATAACGCGGGCTGGCTGGCGTTAGATTTCCTGATTCAAAACTCAAAGTCAAAAATTGAGAGTCTAAAGTTTAAAAAATACGGTTCTTTTCAATACTTAAAAACCGAAGATTATATTTTTATAAAACCGCAAACTTTTATGAATGAATCGGGAAAGGCAGTTTTGGCAGCAATGAAATATTTTTCCGCCAAAAACAGAAAAATCAAACCTGGAGAAATCTTGGTTATTCACGATGATTCAGATATTGAACTGGGAAAATTAAAACTTTCTTTTGGCCAAGGAGCCGCCGGCCATCACGGCGTGGAATCCATTATCAAAAACCTCAAAACCAAAGATTTTTGGCGGATAAGAATCGGCATCCGTCCAAAAGCGTCAAGAAAAAAAACCGGCTTGCTCGCCGAAACTGACAGAGCGAAGGCGAGCGAGTTTGTCCTCAAAAAGACAACGCCGGCTGACAAGCTAATTCTAGAACAATTATTTAAAACTGACCTTTCTCTCTAATTTTATTATCGCGGCGATTTAGCCGACTCGGAAAGCAATTTGATTAATTTTTCCTGAAGAATTCTAATTTGTTCCTGGAGCAGTTGAAAAGATTGGTCGGTTTGAGAACTCGTCGGCACTGACGCCGCGGGAACGGCTGTTCCTCCGTAAATCTCATTGATTTTATTCCTGGTTTTCGGTCCGGCTATTCCATAGCCAGTGGTTTCCGGCGTTCCCGAACATATTATGTTGTATTGGCATTGAAATTTCTGAACCGCTTTAAATGTCAACTTCCCGTAATAACCGGTGACTTTCCCTTCCGGATAAATTATTTTATCTTGAGAAAGCATTTGCTGAAGAATTTTAACTTGCTCCGATTGAGCGCCAAATTTAAATGGTCCCGTGATTCGCAGAGCGTAACCGGTAATTTTGGCTGGCTGGGAACTAATTGATGATTGAAGACCGGTAGCTGTTTTCGTGGCTTCGGGTTTGGCTGAAATAATCACGGGCTGGGAATAATTTGGTTTGCGGTCATAAGCATAAATAGCGTAATAATAGGTTTTGGTATTGTCCAGCTTGGTATCGGTAAATTCCTGGCCAGTACTTTCGTAAATAGACACTCCGTCTGTTCTCGTAACAGGGGCTGAAATTTCTTTTCTCAAAATCAAAACCCTGACAAAATCCGAATCTACGGGATTCTGCCAAGTAAGAGTAATTTGTTTATCAGCTGATTTGGTTTTAAATTCATTTGGTCGGGAAGGAGAAATAATATCGTCAACGAAGCCTCCGGCAACAACAGTGGCGCCCCCTCCACCTCCTCCCCCACCCCCACCTCCTCCTCCTCCGCCGCCAGATGGAGTTTGAGGAACGACAACAGGAACTGGCTCGGAATTAGTTTTGGCTGAACCCGAAGCAGTCAAAGAAGAAATATTCCCCGCGACATCAAAAGCTAAAACTGCGTAAGTGTAAGTTGTCGCCGAAGCAAGATTGGTGTCTTTATAAGAATTAACAGTAGAGGTGGCAATCTGAACAGTGTTCCTGAAAATTCTATAACCGGCCAGGCCGATATTGTCGGTGGAAACACCCCAGGAAACAAGAATTTCAGAAGTAGAAATCGCCTGCACCGAAAGAGCGCCCGGGGTTGAAGGAGAAATCGTATCCGGAGATTCTGATGTCCTCAATGTTCCGTCTAAAGAAACCGAAGAGTTACCGGAGCTATCTTTAGATTTAACCCGGAAATGATAAAGAGTGGAGGGAGAAAGACCAGAAAGGGTTTGGGAATGATTTAAAATCATCTGGGAATCAAGAACGGTTTGGCTACCATAACCGGTAGTTAAGCCGTATTCCACTTGAGAATCCGCCACTTCATTGGTTTGCCAAGAAACCAAAGCGGAATTAGCCGAGACCGAAGAAGTGGCGATAGAAGAAATGGTTGGCGGAATAATATCAACGGAAGGAGAAACTGTGATGATTATTCGGCTTTCGGCTTGATAAGAACCTTTTTCTACAATGACTTTAGCGGTATAAGTTCCTGACGCTGGATGATTACAAGGCTCTGGAGACGGCGGCTACGCGCCCGTTTCA
>JBBTUZ010000043.1:0-4454 GCA_038063495.1 Patescibacteria group bacterium
AAGACCTGTTTTCTTTTTGGCATTCTTCCCAAAAATTTTATCCCGGGCTTAACCTGGCTATTTACGGCAATCCCCAAGCCGATAAACTAATGGAAGAAATCCGCCAAACCAACGATCTCTCGGAACGCCAATTGAAATCAAAAAACCTGCAAACCATTATTAGCCAGAGCCTGCCGGCCATCTTTCTGTATTCCCCTAAATATTTTTATGTCAGCGTCAATGACCTTGGCGGATTTAAAGAAAAATTCTTAAACACGGCCAGCGATCGCTTTCAAAATGTTAAAAATTGGTATGTTAAAACATCTTTTGTGTTTAAATAAATTATAAAAATTCCTAGCCCCCGTGGCGGAATTGGCATACGCGTAGCGTTCAGAACGCTATCCCGAAAGGGTCAGAGGTTCGAATCCTCTCGGGGGCACAAAAAATAAAATTTCCGCTTCGCCAATTATAAATTATTAACCAAAAATAAAAAATAAATTTTAAAAGTCGAATTAAATTTATTTAATAAAATAAACAAACTTTATGATAAAAACTAAAACATTAAAAAAAGAGGAAAGCCGCGAAGAGCCGTTGCGCTGGGCCGCTTTGGGCGGCTTGGAAGAAGTCGGCCGCAATATGACATTTTTTGAGTATCGCAATGAAATAATCGTAATTGATGTGGGATTTCAGTTTCCCGAAGAAGAAACTCCGGGCATTGATTATATCATCCCCAACATCAGCTATTTGGAAGAAAGAAAGCAAAATATTAAAGCCATAATCATAACTCACGCTCATTACGACCATATCGGCGCTATTCCTTATTTGATAGAAAAACTGGGCAATCCGCCGATGTATACCGCCGCTTTAACCAAGGAAATCGTCAATAAAAGACAGGGAGAATTTCCTAAAGCCGCCAAGCTCAACTTCCAGCTGATTAAGGATAAAGATAAAATTAAATTTTCTAAATATTTTGAAGCGGAATTTTTTGGCGTGGCTCATAATATTCCGGACACTCTCGGTTTCGTCTTGAATACGCCCGTTGGCAAAATGGTTTATATCGGCGACTTTAAATTTGATTACGACAAAGAAAACCAGCCCAAGGGAATCGCCGAGCTGAAAAAAATCGGCGAGCAAAAAATTCACACTCTTTTTCTGGAAAGCACTAATGCCGAAGAGCCCGGCTATTCTTTGTCGGAACGGGTGGTTGAAAAAAATCTTGAGGAACTTTTCAAGCAAGCGTCCGGCAGAATTATTATCGCGCTTTTCGCTTCGCTGATTAACCGCATTGACGAGATTATCAAAATTGCCGATCGGCTGGGCCGCCATGTGGCTCTCAGCGGTTACGCGATGAAATCCAATGTCCAAATCGCTCAAAATCTCGGCTATATCAAGGCCAGGGAAGGATTGATTATTCCTTTGGAAGAAATTAAAAAATATCCTGACAATAAAATTATTGTCTTAAGCACCGGAGCCCAGGGCGAATCCAACGCCAGTCTGGTTAAGATTATTAACGGCGAAAACCGTTTTATCAGCTTAAAACCCACGGATACGGTTATTTTGTCGGCCTCGGTCATTCCGGGCAATGAAAGAGGGGTTCAGATGCTTAAAGATGGCATGAGCCGGCAGGGGGTCAAAGTTTATCACTCAAAAATAATTGACATTCATTCCAGCGGCCACGCTCCCCAGGAAGAACTCAAATTAACCACGCAATTAATCAATCCCAAATTTTTTATTCCCATTTATGGCTATTGTTTTATGAGAGCTTGTAATATTGAACAGGCCCAGAAAGCGGGGATACCGGCAAAAAATACATTTTTACCTTTTAATGGGCAGGTGGTGGAATTTTTCCCTGACGAAGTTCGTTTGACTAAAGAAGAGTTGCCGGTTTCTTATGTGATGGTTGACGGTTTGGGCGTCGGCGATGTCGGTGAAATTGTTTTAAGAGACCGCAGAGTTTTGGCTCAAGAAGGAATGGTCGTGATTATCGCCACCATTGACCGGCGCGCCAGCCAGCTGGTAAAAAATCCGGACATTATTTCTCGGGGCTTTATTTATTTAAGAGAAAACCAGGGCCTCCTTGAAGAAATCAGACGCAATATCAGGGGAATGATTAGCCGCCTTCCCCGTTATCAGCCTATGGATGCCGATTACCTTAAATCTCTTATCCGTGACCAAATCGGCCAATTTCTGTATAATAAAACTAAACGGCGGCCAATGATTTTGCCGGTGATAATTGAGGTCTAAATCTTAAAAGCCACTAACCACTAATGGCTAGTGGCTAAAAATTATGAAACCCATTCTTATTTCAGGAATCCAACCAACTGGGAAACTTCATCTGGGAAATTATCTCGGCGCTCTGAAAAATTTCGTTGAATTGCAGAACTCTGGTAAATATAACTGCTATTTTTTTATCGCCGACCTTCACTCCTTAACCGATGATTTTGATCCCAAAGAAAAACCCAAACAGATTTTGGATTTCACAGCTGATTTTTTGGCTGCCGGATTAGATCCAAAAAAATCAGTTATTTTTCTTCAATCGCAGATTTCGGCTCACAGCGAACTAGCTTGGATTTTAAATACAATAACGCCGTTCGGCGAACTCCGCAGGATGACACAGTTCAAGGACAAAGCGAAAGAGTTGCCTAAGTCAGTTTCTAAATTCGGTACATTCTATAAAGACGTAAACGATCCTAATAATATTATTTTTGACGAAGATCCGCAGGAAATCGTCAACGTCGGTCTTTTTGATTACCCTGTTTTAATGACCGCCGATATTCTCCTTTATGACGCCCAATTCATTCCTGTGGGCGAAGACCAACTCCAACATTTGGAATTTACCAGAACTATCGCCCGCAAATTCAACAATAAGTTCGGCAAAACTTTTATTGAGCCCAAAGCGATTTTAACCGAGGCCTCCCGAATAATGAGCTTAGACGACCCGGCTAAAAAAATGTCTAAGTCTCGGCCGGCCGGCTGTCTTTTTTTGGACGACTCGCCAAAAAATATTCAGGAAAAATTAGCCCGAGCCGTAACCGATTCCGGTCGGGAAATTAAATACGATATTAAAAACAAACCGGCTATCAGCAATCTTTTAACAATTTATTCCGCTTTAACCGAAAAACCGATAAAAATTCTGGAAGAAAAATATATCGGCAAAGGATACGCCGAATTCAAAAAAGATTTGGCGGGGGTAATCATAAATTCGTTCAAACCGTTCCAAATGAAAAAAAGAGAAATCAAAGCTCAAAGCTCAAAACTGAAAGCCGTTTTAAATGCCGGCTCTAAAAAAGCCCAAAAACAGGCCCAATCAAAACTTCAGGAAATAAAGAAAAAAGTGGGGCTGATTTTTTAGATTTTTTTTGAGGCAATATTTTGTTAACATCAACAAGCATCCATGAACATCCATAAACACCTACCCAGATTAGCCAGCGCCTTTATTTTTGTTTCGTTATTCTTTATTTTTAATTCCAGCATCGCTTCGGCGGCGACTTATTACGCGTGCAATAACGCGAATACCTGCGGTTCCGGTTGGGTTACGGGAAATGACGCAAGCTCTTGTAATTCAAAATCAACAGCCTGCAATACCATCAGAGCGGGGATTTTAAAGATGTTAGGCGGAGATGAGCTTGTAATCGGCAATGGAACATACGCGGGAACTTCTAACTCTATATATAATATGCCCTCTGGTAGCGCGGGAAAATATACAACTATTCGCGCTGAAAATGATTGGGGAGTAACAATAACCGATCCGACTAATTATCCCGCGTACATCCGAAACGTTTCTTATGTGGAGTTAAGAGGCGTGCATTTTCGTAATTATCCCGGTGTAAAAGTTTTTGTGCAAAACGCCGACCATATTAAAATCATAAGGTCTTCTTCGGATGATAACGGAGGAAACGCCGCCGGATTTTTAGCTTCCAACAGCAATTATGTTTTATTTGAAGAAAATTATAAATATGGCAATTCCAGATACGCCTTTCAAGTGAACGCCGGCGGCGGCTCTTCCTCTTATATTATTTTCAGGCGCAATGTCTGCCGTTGGGATTACTCAAATACGATAGAGCCTTTGGCTTGCTTTGCTAATTACGATCAAGACTATGTGTATTTTCAAAACAATATCGCCATAGACGCTAAAGATTATATGGGAATAGATACTGTTTATGATGGCATGAAGGGATTTTTTACTCCTAATGGCGCGGAGCAAACATATTATGACGGCAATATCGCTTTAAATTTAGAGGGCGCCGGTTGGTGGATGGAGGATGCTCCTGTTGCAAATGTTTTTCTCAATAATAATGTGGCCTGGGACATGAAGGATTTGGGACAAAGTTTGTATGAAGGCTATCCTGCTCATCTTTTCCGCTCCCGAGGAGGAACGGGCCCTTTGACTATGAATCATAATACTTTTGGCGTAAGCGATTTGGGCTTGGGCATAAGGATGCAAGCCAGCAACGATAGTTTGACAAATTCAATTA
>JBBTUZ010000044.1:0-5270 GCA_038063495.1 Patescibacteria group bacterium
GCTATAACATAGGCGTTGGGGTGGTTAATCCGTGGGCTAAACTACAAGTTGAGACTTCGGAGGTAAGCGGGACAGGGATGTTTGTTAGCGCAGGAAACGCTTCAGGTAATAACTACGGTATAGATGTTGAGGTTTATGGTAGTGGCGCCACCAGTAATACAGCTGGTTATTTCTATGCTAATGGCGGAACAAACAATTATGGCATACAAATAAGCGGTATCCCTGTGGGCACTAATAATTACGCTTTATATAGCCAAGCAACGGCGAAAAGTTATTTCGGCGGCAGTGTTGGTATCGGCGCGCCATCGCCTGGTTACAAACTTGATGTCCAGGGCGGCCAAATCAACACCTCCGGCGGTTTGTGCATTGCCGGTGATTGTAAAACCGCGTGGAGCCAGGTTGGCGGCGGTTTAGGCGGTGGCGGAACCGTAAATTATGTTGGCAAATTCACGGGAACGGGAACCATCGGCAATTCTCTTATTTTTGACAACGGCACGAACGTCGGTATTGGAACAGCGAGTCCAGCAAATAAATTGGACATAGAAGGTGGTTTGGCAGTGGGGGCAACGTATTCAGGGATATCTATTGCGCCTACTAATGGAATGATAGTAGAAGGCAAGGTCGGCATCGGGACGACCAATCCAGGGACTTCTATGCTGAAGGTGAACGGTATTATTGAAAGTTCTTCCATCGGATTTAAGTTTCCCTATGGGGGAATCCAAGATACCGCAGCCACGGGATTTGGTGCTTGGGTTGCAAGATCTCCGGGCGTAAATTACCAAGTTACTACTGACGGCTTTGTTATGGGTTATGGCTCAGGTAACGAGGGTGCGTATATCTATATATCCACAGATGCAGCTATTGTACCTACAACAGTAAGGGTGAGAAGTGGTTCTACCAGTGGCACTACTGGTGGATATTGGAATGTAACAAGTCCAGTTAAAAAGGGAGATTCCTATAGAGTAGATAGCAATATGGCCACAACAATATATTGGATACCATTAGGGCAGTAAACAAAGATTTATTTTTTTATTAAAGTTTGATGTCTATGATATTTTATCAAGAGTGAATCTTGGTAGTTTGCATCCTCGCTTCTTAAGCGGGGCGGGCTTTTGCGAGCGTTTGTTTTTTTATTTCTTCCAAAAGTTTTTTGTCTTCTTTCAGTTTTTGTTTAGCCGCCTCCAGCCCCACGCCCAATTTTTCTCCCCCGAAGTTATAAGTGTTGCCGGATTTAACAACACTGCCGTATTTCAGACCGGTATTTAAAACATCGGCTTCCGGAACGATTCCCTGGCCGTAAATAATTTCAAACTCGGCGGTTTTAAAAGGCGGCGCCACTTTGTTTTTGACTACCTTGGCTTGAACCAACTGGCCGATTATTTCTTCGCCTTTTTTGAGTTTGGCTTTGGCCCGGATGTCAATCCGAATAGAGGAGAAGAATTTTAAAGCCCGGCCGCCCGGAGTCGTTTCCGGATTGCCGAACATAATCCCGATTTTCATCCGGATTTGATTGATGAAAATGATGACGGTTTTTGATTTAGAGGCGATAGCCGTTAGTTTCCTCATGGCTTGGCCCATCATCCGGGCTTGCAAGCCCATAAATTGGTCGCCCATTTCGCCTTCAATTTCGGCCCGGGGCGTCAGAGCCGCCACCGAATCAACCACGACTAAATCAATCATCCCCGACCTGACCAAGCTTTCCAGGATATTCAAAGCATCTTCGCCACAGTCCGGCTGGGAAAGAAGAAGGTCGTCGGTTTTGACTCCTAATTTTTTGGCGTAATCAATGTCAAAAGCGTGTTCGGCGTCAATATAAGCCGCCTTGCCGCCTTTTTTCTGGAGTTCGGCAATGGCGTGGAGGGTCAGCGTGCTTTTGCCCGACATTTCCGGACCGTAAATTTCCACGGTTCGGCCGCGTGGCAGACCGCCAACTCCTAAAGCCAAATCTAACGAAAAAGCGCCGGAAGGAATGGTTTCGGTTTTGGCGATTTTTTGATTTCCCAAAAGCATTATCGCTCCCTCCCCGAATTTGCTTTTGAGATTTTCAATTAAATCAGAAAAATCTTTATCTTGATTGGTTTTGTCCATTGTTTGGTAAATATAAAACTTGTTTAGTAATAGTTGTTTCCCGACCGAGAAATCTTTTTATTTGGAATTGAACGATATTCAGTCCGGTTTGAAGAGAAAAGTCTTTTTGGAAATAACCGGCCTCGTCAACATAAACATTTTCTTTGTTAATGGTTAGCTGGTCTCCCAATTTTATCTGGCCTTCAATTTTAATAACGGGTTCAGAAACAACCGGGTTGGCTGAACTTATTAATTGCCCCATAAGCGACAAAGTGGGTTTCCCCAAGAAAAAGTTATATCTGAAAACAAAATAGCCGGTAAGAATAATAATGATAATGAATAAAAAAACAACAGTTTTGTTTAGATGTTTCGGGCGGTAGCGATTAAGGGGCAGTTTGTCGTTCAGGCCAGATTTTTTGAGCTGGGTGTTTTTTTGATATTCCTGCCAAAGTTTTTGGCCATCAATGTCCAGGACATTGGCAATCTTGAAAAAATAACTTCGGACATAAGGCGACGGCGGCAATTTTTCATATTTTTCTTCAATAAGCGATTCCAAAAATCTTCCTGAAATTCCAGTCAATTCCGAAAGTTTAGCCAAAGTGATGTTTTTGTCTTTAAGGATTTCAGCCAGCATGCCTTAATTATAGCCGTCTAAATCTTTTTGTAAAATTTATTCATTATTATTCGGTTCTGATTCTTCGGTCAAGCCGCTTGCCTTGTCAAAGTAAACCTCTCTGGGTTTGGCTCCTTCGCCCGGCCCGATTATTCCTTTGTTTTCCATAATATCTAAAAGTCGGGCCGCTCGGGCATAGCCCACTTTTAAGCGGCGTTGGAGCAGCGAAGCCGAGGCCTTTTTGGCTACCCGAACCACTTCCAAGGCTTCTTCAAACAGTTCGTCTTCGTCATCTTCCGGAAGTTGGTTGAAAATACTGAAAGCCGGTTTTTGGTCTTGATCATCGTTTGCTAACGGCAATTCGTTTTCTGGTTCCGGTTCTTGCTCAATTGCCTCCGGCTTATTATTGGTTTTCACAAAGCTTGTCACTTTTTTTATTTCTTCTTCGGAAACATAACAGCTTTGGATTCTTTTGGGCTTGGAAAATTCCGATGAAATAAAAAGCAAGTCGCCTCGGCCGAGAAGTTTTTCCGCTCCGGCCGTATCAAGAATGGTTCGGGAGTCAATCTGACTGGCTACCTGCAAAGCAATGCGGCAAGTGATATTGGCTTTAATCAAGCCGGTAACGACTTCTACCGACGGTCTTTGAGTGGAAACCACTAAATGGAGGCCGGTAGCCCGGGCCATTTGGGCCAAACGGATAATCAGCCCTTCAACTTCCCGTCCGTAAGTCGCCATTAAATCAGCCAGTTCATCAATCACTATCAAGATGTAAGACAACGGCTCTGCGGCTTTGGCATTATAGCTTTGAATGTCGCGATTGCCGGCTTCAAGCAGTATTTTATAGCGCCTTTCCATTTCTTGGATTGCCCAGCGGAAAACATTGATAGCTAATTTATTTTCGGTGATGACCGGAGCGATGAGGTGGGGCATGCCTTCGTAGCTTGAAAGTTCCACCCTTTTCGGATCAATCAAAATAAGCTTAAGGGTGGCGGGAGAATTTTTATAAAGAAGGGAGATTAAAAGAGAGTGGATAATGACGCTTTTCCCTGAACCCGTGGCGCCGGCAATCAGAAGATGGGGCATTTTGCCGATGTCGGCAAAGATTGGCTTCCCGTCAATGTCTCGGCCTAAAACAAAACTCAAGGAATTTGCATTTTGGAATTCCGGGGAAGAGACAAGGCTTCCCAGCCTTACTAAGGCGGCCGCTTTGTTGGGCACCTCAATGCCCACTAGGGATTTGCCCGGGATAGGAGCTTCAATGCGAATGGGATGGCTGGCCAGAGTCATTGCCAGGTCCTGGTTTAAGGCTGTGATTTTGGAAAGCTTTACTCCTTCGGCTGGCTTGAGAGTGTAGCGAGTAACGGCCGGGCCAACGGTGATTTCGCCCATTTCTACCGGAATGCCGAATCCTTCTAAAGTTCTTTTGATGATGTTGGCGTTGGCTCGAAGGTCGCCGATGGTGGGTTTTTCGCTGAAAGATTTAAGCAAGTCAAATGGCGGAACTATGTAATTTTTAAAAGCCAAAGCTTTTTGAGGAATAATAATTTCTTCCGGTTGTTCCTTTTTTTCTTCTTTGGTTTTTTTAGAAGGAAGGCTCTCTTGGGGCTTGGACGCGGCGGCAATAGGGGCTTCTTCGGCCGGCGTTTCTTCTATTTCAACCTCTTCCCATTCTTTCTCGCTTATTTTATCTTTTGCTTTATCTTTTTTAATCAGACGAGTGATGCTTAAAGGAATATTTAAAGTAATGACTATTGAAGAAATTAATAAAGTGATAACGATGACCAAGCTGGCAGAACGGCCGAAAGGTATCTCCAAAGCGCCGACGAATTTTCCTATTAAGCCGCCACTGCCACTGCTTAATAAGTCAATAATACCCAGGCCGGAAATGACGAACAAGGCGGCTCCGGTTAAAGTGGTTTTAAATATTTTTTTTTGTTTTGAAGTTAAAATGGCCAGAGCCGTTATCAACAAAATTGTCGGCAAAAGATAATAGCCCCAGCCCAAAAGACGGTCTAAAATCCGGTAAAGGAGATTGCCGGCCGGTCCGGCTTGTCTAAAACTGGCCAAGAGAAAAACTACAGCCAGACCGATAAAGGCTATCGCGAAAACGCTTTTTTTGGTTTCGGGGTGAAGCGACGGATTTGCTTCTTTCATCTTTAATCTTTTTTCTTTTGCCATTAATTTAATTCTAATTTAGAATTATTAAGATGACAACAGATACGAATTTTAATATTTTCAGAGCCAATGATATTCGCGGGGAATATCCGAACGAGATTAACGAAAAAATAGTTTCGGAAATTGTTCAAAAGTTCTGTCAGCATTTTTTATTAAGCCAAAAACCCGTAATCGTCATTGCCCGCGACACTCGTTTAAGCTCGCCCAGTTTTTACCGCGCGGCAATAAATAGCGTCAAATATCAGACGCCAAGCGCCAGGATTGTTGAAGTCGGCCTTTCAACCACGCCGATGTTTTATTTTTTAGTGAGAAAATTGAAAGCCAGCGGTGGAATAATGATTACCGCTTCCCATAATCCTAAAAATTATAACGGTTTAAAAATCGTTGACGCAAACGCTATGCCAATCAGCGG
>JBBTUZ010000045.1:0-2685 GCA_038063495.1 Patescibacteria group bacterium
TAAAAATTTCTTCCATTATTTTTTTTATCAACTCCGCTGTTTCTTCCAGAATATCATCTTTGATTTCAAACAACAATTCATCGTGGATAGACAGCAGAAGATGAACCCCATTCCCTAATTGAGAAGTTTTTATCATAGCCATTTTGATAATATCGGCGGCCAAGCCCTGAACCGGCATATTGATGGCGGCCCGTTCGGATTCAAACTGCAAATACGAGACCTGCCTATCGGCAGGCAGGCCTGTCTGTCCGGAAGACATAGCCGGCGAAGCCATTCCCAAAAACCAACGACGCCTGCCATTGAGGTTTTTGACATAACCGAGGTCTCTTGCTTGGGCTCTCATTTCTTCCTGCCATGTCTTAACCCCGGAAAAGTCGGAAAAATATTCTTCAATAAAATTTTCGGCTTTTTCCCTGCTCAAACCGGCCGTCCGAGCGAAAGCATCGGCGCCCATTCCGTAAACAACGCCGAAATTAAGAGTTTTCCCCAGTTGCCGCATCACCGGCGTCACTTCATCAAGGTGGACATTGAAAACCTGACTAGCTGTCAATTTATGAATGTCTTGGTTTTCAAAAAAAGCTTTCTGAAGTTTTTCATCTCCAGAGATAGAAGCCAGAATCCTTAATTCAATCTGGGAATAATCAAAAGCCGCCAAAGAAAAACCTGGTTCGGCTTCAAAAGACCGGCGTAAAATAGCGCCCCAACGCAATCCCGAGGGGATATTTTGAAGATTAGGTTTTTCCGAACTCAACCTGCCGGTGGCAGTCCCAGTTTGATTGAATGTGGTATGTAAACGAGCGCCGTCCCCTAAATAATCAATGATCGGGACCACGAAACCCGACTTTATTTTAAAGGCCTCGCGGTATTCTAAAACAAAATCAATAATGGGATGCTCCTGTTTTAAAAAATTCAGATACTGGGCTTCGGTGGAATGTTTCTTGTTGTGGCCGATTTTCAATTTTTCAAATAAAACTTCGGCTAATTGTTTCGGCGAGTTTAAATTAAAAACCAAGCCCGCTAATTGATAAATTTTTTCTTCTAGAATTTTAATTTCGGCGGCTAATTCTTGATCAAGATTAATCAGAATTGATTTATTTACCTTAATGCCCAGGCTTTCCATGTCGGCCAAAACCCCGATTAGCGGCATTTCAACTTCCTCAAAAACTTTTGTCAACTCAAATTCCTGAAGCTTCTTTTCTAAATAATTAAAAAGCGGCGGGAAAAGCTCTTTTGGTTCTTGGATCAAGCGTCTAAAAAAACGCCGATTCAAAGCTTCCAGGGAACAATCTTTTTGGTCGGGGTCAATTAGCCAGCCGGCGATTTTTAAATCAAAAAAGGGGGCAACCAGCTCAAAATTATCTTTTTTTAATTCTTTAACAAGGGGTTTTAAGTCAAAACCAACCTTGAGCTTGGAAGACGACAGCTCTTGTTTCTCGCGAATTGCTTCTTCTTTGTTGGTCAAAAACAAAATATCTGCTTGTTCTGAAGGAACAGCTTCGGCGGCAAATTGCTGTCCGGCAATCCTGGCTACCAAACTCTTAAATCCCAATTGGCTAAAATAATCCAATAACGAACCGCCCGAGTCTTGATACGCCAGTTCTTCTATGGAAACCGAAAGCTCAATGTTTTGATTAAGCAAAACTAATTTTTTACAAAACAAAGCCTGCTCTTCGCAATCTAAAAGTTTCTGAAAAAGTTTTTGGTCTTTTTTGGGAAAATCTTTTATTTCTTTGGCTTTTAGCGATTGATAAAGATTTTCTAAACTATAATATTCGCTCAATAAGCGGCTAGCGGTCTTCGGCCCGATTCCTAATACGCCCGGAATATTATCCGAGGAATCGCCAACCAATCCTTTATAATCGGGAAGCTGTTCGGGGTCTAAAGAGTAACGCTCTCGCACGGCTTTTTTGTCATAAACAATTGTTTCGCTGATCCCTCTCTTGGGCGTTTCCACCGCTACCTTGCCGTCGTCAACCAACTGAAGGGTGTCAAGATCGCCGGTCAAAATAACAATTTTTAAATCTTTCTCCGGTTTAAAATACTTAACCAGAGCCGCGATTAAATCATCGGCTTCAAACCCGGGCTGTTCAAAAAATTTTATGCCGAATTTCCCCAAAAGTTCGCGGGCTTTGATAATTTGAGAAATCAATTCGTCCGGCGCTTTGGGCCGCTGAATTTTATAATCCTTAAAAATTTCTTTGCGAAAAGTCGGCTCCGGCCGGTCAAAAGCGGCGGCCCAATAATCCGGTTTTTTTTCTTTGATTATTTTTAAAAGAATGGTTGACAGGCCGTAAAGAGCGCCGGTTGGCTCGCCATTGGGAGCCGTAAACGGGGGCAAAGCGTGAAAAGACCGGTGGATTAAAGAATTGGCGTCAATAAGTAGTAGGGTTTTCATAAGTTACTAGCCACTAGCCACTAGCCACTAGCCACTAGTCGCTAGCCACTAGTGGCTATTTTTATGGTTCTCTGGTTTAAGTTTTTAGTATGGGCAAATTTTATCCAGATGGCACTTTTCGGTAATATTTTTTTAATCTTTTCCGCCCATTCAATTAAAACGATATTTTGAGGATTATTGATAATTTCTTGAAAATCTAATACAGCCAATTCTTTTGGCGTAAGGCGATAGCAGTCAATGTGATAAATACTCTTGAATCTTGAATCATGAATCTTGAATCTTTTAAAAAT
>JBBTUZ010000046.1:0-1048 GCA_038063495.1 Patescibacteria group bacterium
TTATTAAAGTTAATGAGCTTGGCTTGCTTCGCGGTTACGGGATTTTTGATTATTTCAGGACTTACGGCAAAAAACCATTTCACCTAGAAGACCATCTTGGCCGTTTTTTTAAATCGGCTTCGTCTTTTAATTTACAGCCGTCTATTTCCATAAAAGAGATAGAAAGGATTGTTTTGGAATTAATCAAAAGAAATAAGAATTTTCGGGAATTGGGTTTTAGAATCGTTTTAACCGGCGGAGAAACTTTAGACGGCAAGACTTCCGTTAGGCCGACTTTTCTGATTATGGTTGCCAAGCCTTCTTTTTTCCCCAAGGAATTTTATTCAAACGGAGTAAGGGTTTTGACTTTTGATTATCGCCGGGAATTTCCGGAAACAAAAACCACCAACTATTTGCTGGCGATCTCCCGATGGCGGGATGTTCTGCGGAAAAAGGCCGCGGAAATTCTTTATGTTTGGCAAGGAAAAGTTTTAGAGGCCTCCACGGCTAATTTTTTTATGGTGAAAAACAAAATTCTATTTACGCCCAAAACAGATATTTTAAAAGGAGTAACCAGAAAATTAGTCATCAAATTGGCTAAAGAAAACGGAATTAAAGTCGTTGAAAAGGACGTTTCTTTGAAGGAGTCCTTGAAAGCCGATGAGTGTTTTATCACGGCCACCGACAAAGAAATAATGCCAGTGGTTAAAATTGACAATGGCATTATCGGCGCTGGCCAGCCCGGAGAACAAACCAAAAAACTAATAATTTTGTTCCAAAAACTTAGAGAAAGCTGTTAACCTAATTCCATTTTTATCTGTGAGTTTAAACACGGCTTCCTGCGCAAGCAGGAAGACGTGTTTAATTCTGGAGCGGGTGACGGGAATCGAACCCGTGTATGCTGATTGGCAACCAGCCGTACTACCACTGTACTACACCCGCGTTGTGAGCTTTGAGCTATGAGTTTTTTCACTCATCACTCATTATTCATTATTGGCGGCGAATCACTGGGCCCTTTGACCGAAGGTGGACCGATAGGCCCCCTGAAACTTGGTGATTGATTGGCGGC
>JBBTUZ010000047.1:0-1839 GCA_038063495.1 Patescibacteria group bacterium
GCTTTCATCAGCAACCCCGTCTTTGGTTTGCGGCAGTCGCATTCCTTTTTATATTCGCCTTTGCCAGCGGTCGGATGATGGGGGCAGTAAAAGACATCATCAATTTTGATGCCGTTTTCCCTTAAACATTCTAGATAATATTTCTCAAATTTTTTATATTCTTCTTCGGTACAGACGCCCCTCGCTATAGCCGGCTGATTGGTAACGATAATTAAAAGATAATCTGTTTTTGAAAGCTCTTTCAATCCGTCAAGAGCGTTTTGAATAAATTTCAGGTCTTTTTCCTTGCAAAGAAATTCCACGGATTCATTGATAACGCCGTCTCGGTCTAAAAATATAGCTTTGGTTTTGGCCGATTCGCTTAAGAGATAAGACTCGACTTTTTCAAGTCTTTCGGCTGTTCCCATGTCGGCGATGTAATCGTTGCTGACATAACCGTAAATAAATTCGCCCGCTTCCAAAAGTTTGGGATAAAGATAGGTTTCAAATGTAAAGCTTTCCTTGTCCATATATTTTAGAGCTCGCGGTTCAATTATGGCTAAACCGGCATTGGTTAAATTGCCGGCGTCGGTGTGGTCTTCGTGCTTGCTGATGAATTTTATAACGCGATTATTTTCGTCTATTTTTAAGATATCCGAGTCATTGGCGTGGTTTGATTTATGCAAAAATATCGTCATTATCGCTCCCGTTTTGACCGCCTCGTTGTGGGCTTTCGTCATTTTTTCAAGGTCAACGCGGCAGACTGAATCGCCGTTTATTAAAGCGAATGGGCCCTCTATGTATTTTTCGGCGTATTTTATCGGCCCGCCGGAACCAAGCGGCCTGGGTTCGTTGGAATGAATAATTCTTACTCCCAATTCTTCGCCGTTTTTAAAATAATCTTCAATCATATGATGAAGATGGCCGTTTAAAAAAACAAATTCATTCACTTTGTTTTGCTTGCCCCAGTCAACCAAATGGGCGAGAACCGGTTTCCCGTTAACAGGAATCATCGGTTTCGGAATATTATAAGTCAGCGGATACAATCTCGTCCCTTTTCCGCCCGTATTGATAAAGATTTTCATTTAAATTATTATGGCTTATGCTTGGCTAACGGTCAATGTTGCTGTCGGCGAGTTCAATATCCGACCTGTTCAATTTAGGCAGGATTTGTTATCATAAATACTTATGAAACTCCCTATCAGCGTCATTATCCTCACCCACAACGAAGAGTTAAACATTGGAAATTGCCTCAAAAGCGTTGCCGATTGGGCGAATGAAATTATCATTGTTGATTCTTTCAGCAATGACAAGACATTGGAGATTGTCAAAAAATACACCAATAAAATAGCCCAGCGCAAATTCATCAATCAAGCGGAGCAGTTTAATTGGGCTCTGGATAATTTAGAAATTAAAAACGATTGGATTTTGCGCTTGGATGCCGATGAATACCTGACCGAAGAATTAAAAAGGGAAATCGCTGAAGTTTTGCCCGGAACATCAAGCGAAACAGCCGGTTTTTATATCAAGAGGCGGGTTTATTTTCTGGGTCGCTTTATAAAATATGGCGGTTATTATCCGACTTGGTTTTTGCGGCTTTTTAGAAAAGGCAAAGCTCGGTCTGAAGAAAGGAAAATGGACGAGCATCTAGTTTTATCAGAAGGCAAGGCGGAAAGATTAAAAAATGATTTTATTGACGACAATAAGAAAAACTTGTCTTGGTTTATTCAAAAACACAATAACTACGCGTCGCGGGAAGCGGAAGAATTGTCGCGAAAAACAGAAGAATTACGAAAACATGAAAATGAATCAGGTAAATGGCCAATAGCCGGAAAGCGATGGCTGAAAGATAATTTTTAT
>JBBTUZ010000048.1:0-1355 GCA_038063495.1 Patescibacteria group bacterium
CCGGCCCAGCCGCCGACTGAACGCTTAGAAGCTCCGGTCGCCGAATAGAAAGTAGTAAGTAGAAAGTAGAAGCGATGAGTATCACAAAATCATTTAAAGATTTAATTGTTTGGCAAAAATCGCGAGATTTAGCCGTAGCCATTTATAGATTGACAGAACAATTACCAAAATCAGAACTATACGGTTTAACCAGTCAGATGCGGAGAGCGGTTATTTCCATACCTTCTAATATCGCGGAAAGTTATCATCGATTTCATCGGAAAGAAAAACAACAATTTCTGGCAATCGCTTTTGGTTCGGGTTCGGAATTAGAAAGTCAAATAGAAATTACTAAAGTATTGTTTCCCGATTTAGATCATCAAAAGGTTGAGGAATTGTTATCTGAAATAATGAAAATCCTAAACAAATTTTTACAATGAAAAATTCTACTTTCTACTTTCTAAATTCTAAATTCTCCGTTATTCTTCTACTTTCTACTTTCTATTTTCTATTTTCTAACGTCGCCTTAGCTTCCACTACCGACGGCACTATTGACTCTACTTATAAATACGCCTGGGGGAAAAATATCGGCTGGATAAATTTCGGCGCCACTAACGGCAATGTTCACATCACTGATTCAGTTTTAACGGGCTACGCTTGGAGCGAAAATTACGGCTGGATAAGACTTGATCCGACCACCGGCGGGGTGACGAATAATAACGAAGGAACTCTTGCCGGCTACGCTTGGGGCGAAAATTTGGGTTGGATAAATTTTAGCGGTGTTACTATTAATTCCTCCGGCGTATTTGCTGGTTCCGCGTCTAGCACTATTAGCGACCAGATTAGCTTTGACTGCGCTAATTGCTCGGTTAAAACTGATTGGCGGCCGGCTTCTTCAAGAACAACCGCCGCGACAACCGCTATCGCTGGCGGCGGCGGTCTATCGCCGGAAGCCAAAAACCAGCCGACCTCGGTTGGTATGATTGTCAATAATAACGCCGAATACACCACTAGCCGGATAGTTGCGCTTCAGCTTCAAGCCGGGCCCAACACCGAAATGATGGCCGTTTCTAATCGCCCGGATTTTTCTAATGTCAGCCAGGAGCCTTATGTCTCCGTAAAATCGTGGGATTTATGCTCCCAGCGTTCGGTTTCGGTGGAATGTCCGGCCGAAAACACGGCTTACACCGTTTATATTAAATTTTACACCCGGCGATGGGGTCAGCCTTCGGAAATAATTTCTGACAGCATTATTTATGCCAAAGAAATACCCCAAAAATCGTTTGTTGAGCGTTTGCCGGAAATTTTACAGCCTTTTATTCCTAAATTTCTAAAACCAAAAGCGCCGGAAATTAAAGCGCCGGTAATTCCTTTGG
>JBBTUZ010000049.1:0-8257 GCA_038063495.1 Patescibacteria group bacterium
GATCGTTACCAACGAAAAAAGAATGCTTCAGGAAGCGGTAGACGCTTTAATAGATAATACCGGCGCTGTCGGCGCCCAACAACTTTCAGGCCAACGCCGGCCATTGAAATCATTGGCCGACATGCTCCGAGGCAAGCAAGGGCGCTTCCGTCAAAATCTTTTAGGCAAAAGAGTTGATTATTCCGCCCGTTCCGTCATAGTCGTTGGTCCTGAATTAAAACTTGATGAATGCGGCTTGCCTAAAAAAATGGCTCTGGAGCTTTTCCGGCCTTTTGTGATAAACAAAGTTATTGAACGCGGCCTGGCTCATAATATCAAAAATTCCAATCGTTTTATTGATCAAGGCTCTGAAGATGTTTGGGCAATTCTGGAAGAAGTCATCGCGGGTAAAAAAGTGCTTCTTAACCGCGCCCCCACGCTTCACCGTTTAAGCGTTCAGGCCTTTAGGCCAATTCTCATAGAAGGCCTGGCTATCAGAATCCCGCCGTTGGTTTGCGACGCTTTCAACGCTGATTTTGACGGCGACCAAATGGCGGTTCATCTGCCGCTTTCTGACGAAGCCCAATACGAAGCCGAAACAATTATGCTTTCTACCCACAACCTGTTAAGACCGGCTTCCGGCCATCCCATTGTCAGCCCAACTCAAGACATCGTTTTGGGATGCTATTGCCTCACCAAAATTCAACCGAACGCCAAGGGAAGCGGCTTAACATTCTCCAGTTTCGCTGAAGCCACTTTAGCTCACGAACAAGGCCTGCTTGACCTTAACGCGCTTATCAAAATAGCCCCGCCAAAAAGAAATAAAAAAATTATAGAAACAACCTACGGCCGATTGATTTTCAACAACCAACTGCCGAAAAATTTTGATTTTATTAACGAGTTGCTCAACAAAGGCGCGCTTTCAAAAATCGTTGCTTCAATTATAGAAAAAGTTGGCGTCAGTGAAGCCAGTTTCTATTTGGATAATATTAAAAATATCGGTTTTGAATACGCCACTATTTCCGGCATCACCTGGGGAATGGACGACTTAACGGTTCCCAAAGAAAAAGTTCAAATTATTAAAGAAGCCCAAAAGGAAGTAGCGGTGGTTAGCGAAGAATTCCGCCAAGGATTATTGACCGACGAAGAAAGGAAAAATCAGATTATTAGTATCTGGGATAAAACAGGGAAACAAATTGAGAAGATCGTCCCCAAAACTTTGCATCCCGATAACCCGGTCTTTATGATTATTGACTCCCGAGCTCGCGGCGGCTGGTCGCAAGCGGCTCAAATGATGGGCATGAAAGGCTTGGTGCAAAATCCCCAAGGAGAAATTATTGAATTACCCGTTCAATCGTCCTACAAAGAAGGCTTTGATGTCCTGGAATACTTCATTTCCATTCACGGAGCTCGCAAAGGACAAGCCGATACCGCCTTGAGAACGGCAGAAGCCGGTTATTTAACTCGCCGCCTTATTGATGTGGCTCAAGATATCATAATCAGAGAAGAAAACTGTCAAACCAAAGAGGGGATTGAAATTTTCAAAAAAGACGGGGAAGAATACGGCTATCGTTTCGCGGAACGACTCTATTCCCGAACCGCCCTGGAAGATATAAAAATAAAAAACAAAATCATCATAAAAGCCGGGGAAATCATAAACCAGGAAATCGCCGAAATAATTGATAAAGCGAAAATGGAATCGGTAAAAGTCCGTTCACCGATAACCTGTAAAACTCTTTATGGAGTCTGCTCCAAGTGTTATGGGCTTGATTTGGGAAATAACCAACCGATAAAATTGGGCGAAAGCGTTGGCATTATCGCCGCTCAATCAATCGGCGAGCCCGGAACCCAGCTTACTTTAAGAACTTTCCACCTCGGCGGGATAGCTGGCGTTGACATCACCCACGGTTTGCCGCGAATAGAAGAAGTTTTTGAAGCCCGACCGCCCCGCGGAAAAGCCATCTTGGCTGAAACCGACGGCATAATTGAATCTATTCAAGAAAACAATTTAATAAAAATAATTAAAATTAAAAGTCTTAATTCTAAAAGCAAAAAAGCCAAATATTTTGAATACCCAGTTCCCCGAACTACTATCATTTTGGCAAAAATCGGCGACAAAGTTTTGAAAGGCCAGCAAATCAGCGAAGGGTCAATCAACTTAAAAGAGCTCCTTTTGACCAGAGACAGCCGCGAAGTGGAACGCTATATTATCAATGAAATCCAAAAAATTTATATTCCCGAAGGGTCTTCTATAAACGACAAACACATTGAAATAATTGTCCGCCAAATGTTCTCTCGAGTCTCTATTAAGGAAGAGGGCGACACCAGTTTTGTCGTCGGCGATGTTATTGAAAAATCAAAATTTCTGGAAGACAATAGGCAAGCCAAAAAACTAAAAGGAGAGCCGGCCAAGGCCCAGCTTCTTTTAATGGGCATTACCCAAGTCAGCTTGTCCACCGAGAGTTTCCTTTCAGCGGCTTCTTTTCAAGAAACTTCCCGTGTCTTGGTTGGAGCGGCCATCAGCGCCAAGGTTGACAAACTCCGCGGTCTTAAAGAAAATGTGATTATCGGCCGTCTAATTCCAGCCGGAATCGGCTGGAGGGGCATACCGACCGCGGCCATTACCGATGAGGAAGAAAAAGAAGAAATTGAAAAAGAAATAAAAACGGAAACCGACTAAACAAACAGCTATTTTGACTTCGGAAAAAATTTTGATATTATATCTCATATAGATAAACGATGATGATTGAAAATAAAGAAATTAAAAAAAGAAAATACGAAATTTCTTTTGTTCTAAAAACCGAAAACATTTCGGTTATTTCACAATCCTTAACAAATGGGGGATTTGTTATTTTAACCGAGAATCCATTGGAGAAAGTTCAATTAGCTTACCCGATTAAAAAAGAAAATTACGCTTATTTTGGGTATTGTCATTTTGAAGGCGAACCAGCGGCCGTTAAGAATTTACGGGTTGATTTGAAATTAAATCCCGAGGTCCTGCGTTATCTGATAGTTACTCCGCCTTTTATCAAAAAACCCGCTTGGAGAAGAGCGGAGCCGACCGAATCGCCAAAAGAAACAAAACCCAATCTGCCTGCTGATAGGCAAAGTTTGCCCGCTGATAGACAAGCCCTGCCTACCGGCAGGCAGGTAATGCCCGCTGAACCAATCTTAACCAACGAAGCGCTGGAAAAAAAGATTGAAGAAATACTCGGGTAAGCGTCAAACATCAAGCGTCAGGCGTCATAATTACTAAAACTTGACACTTAACGCGCGATATATGACACTGATTATATGAATCTTAATAAAGTATTTCTTATCGGCAATTTAACCAGAAATCCGGAACTTAGGGCTTTGCCCTCAGGATCGTCAATCGCTTCTTTCGGAATTGCCACCAACAGAGTTTGGAAAAATCAGCAGGGTGAACGGCAGGAAGAAGCGCAGTTTCACAATATTGTTGTTTTTGGTCGTCAAGCTGAAATTGTAAACCAATATCTGACAAAAGGCAGTTTGGCGATGATTGAGGGCCGGATTCAAACCAGGTCATGGGACGGAAAAGACGGAATTAAACAATACCGAACGGAAATCGTGGCAGAAAGAATTCAGTTTGGCCCGCGAAACGCCGCCAAGCAAGAAGGATTCGTTAAAAACGAAACTCCGCAAACAACAAACCAAAATCAATCGGTTCACGAAGGATTGCCGGAAATAAATATTGACGAGGGAGAAATAAAACCGGAAGACCTGCCTTTTTAATTAAAAAAATATGAAAAAACAATGCTTTTTTTGTTCTCAAAATATAAAAGACGTTGACTATAAAGAGATTGAATTGCTCCGGCGTTTTGTTTCCGGTCAAAGCAAAATTATTGACCCCCGATATAGCGGAATTTGCGCCAAACATCAAAGAAAATTGGCGCAAGCGATAAAAAGAGCCCGTTATTTGGGATTATTGCCATTTGTTTCAAGATAATGATATTTCTCGCCGTAACGCGGAAAATTTTTCTCAAAGCGAGGCTCGAGGAGCGAGCCTGCCTGCCGGCAGGCAGGCGGGCAACTTTTAGCGAAGCGAGGAGAGCGAGCGACGAAAGCCAGCGAAAATCCTCGCTGGGGATTTGAGCGGTAGTCTTGAGAAAAAATTTCCGCGATTAAAACCATATGAACTCTTTTGATTATTCTTTATTTCAATTCATCAACGGCTTAGCCCATCAAAACAAATTTTTTGACGGGCTGATTGTTTTTTTAGCCGGCTATTTTCAATATATTTTATTAGTTTTAGCGATCTATTTGTTGCTCGCGAAAATAAAAGATTGGCGCCGCCAATTTTATATTCTTTCAGTTTTTCTTCTTTCGGCGATTATTAGTCGGGGACTGATGACGGAAATCATTAGATTTTTCTATAACCGACCAAGGCCTTTTTTGGCGCTTCATTTCACGTCCCTGATAAAACAAGAATTAACCGGTTCTTTCCCTTCCGGTCATATGACTTTTTATTTTGTTCTGGCGTTAATTATTTTTTTGATAAATAGAAAATGGGCTTGGTTTTTTATCGCCAGCGTTATTTTAATGGGCTTGGCCAGAATCGCTGCCGGCGTTCACTGGCCTTCGGATATTTTAGGCGGAATTCTAATCGCGGTTTTCAGTTATTTTCTCGTCAAAAAAATACTTCCTTTTCAAAACAAAACCGCTTAATCGGCGGTTTAGCGGCTTATAAAAATACTTCGTTGTTTTTTAATAAAAAAATGCCCCGTTAAAGATTTCCCTGATAACAGGGAAATCCCTAACGAGGCAAATACGCGATACGAATTGAGATTGAGACTACTATTTCTTTCTCATCTCAAATCTTATCTTTCGGCAACGCTGCAGCCCGAACTCGTACCATGGACACCTCTCTCCCTTTATTAGGGAAACAGCGCATATTCCTCTTTTGCACCGCGAAGAGAATTTCGGTTCAAAAGCGTTCGGATTGATTCCAATCCGGACAATCTCTTGAATTTGCTCCAGAGGAATCTTCGTGGCTGGCACGCCAGTCGCGGTCAGGCTTCCGTTAAGAAGCATCTGCCCGGCTTGGAAGAAAAACCATTCTTCCGCTCCGGCCACCTTGCCTTCAGAAGCTAAAACCTTCCAATCTTTCGTAATGATTTTCCCTTTGGCTTTCTGTTCGGCCAAACGAAGTATTTGAGCAATATCGTACAGAGTCAGTCCATAGTGTTGATTAGTAAATATCTGAACATGACCCGACGATTTTTTCTGAATAATAATAGCAGTATTCCCGCCGTAAGCAGAACGCGCTAACTTATTTATCTGCTCATCGTCAGAAACAACCGTCGCCATTCTTCTCAACATCCCTCGAGGGGTAATAATTTCTTCAATTTTAGCCATCCGATAAAATTCTTTTTTGGCTTCATTGAAAAAACTATCTTGTTCCTGATATTTCGCCTCAAGACCTGCCATTACCCATTCCATCACCTTATCCGAATTGTCCGGATATCTCTGATGCATAATCTTGGTGATATAGGCGAGGTCAAAAGGAGAAGCCGCCGCTTTGATGTCATTATTAAGCGCGAACTTGAGAATTTTCTCAAGCGACGGATCATCGGCTATTCCAAGCGCTTTAGCCACAAGAGTCGCGGCACATTCACCTTGTTTTCGTTCTCCACCGATAGCTGGATGTTCATCAAATCTTCCGCCGCCAACTCCGATAAAAAGCGAACCTGTTTTTTCATACTCATCCACGGAACATCTATCGCCGATTTTTTCAGCGAATGGGCTCCAATAAACGATTCTCGCCTTGCTGATGCCAGGGAACCTACTTTCCCCAAATTTTTTGAGAAGAAAAATCGCCGCATATTCATCTAGGTGCGGTCTTTCGTGCGTTGCTATTGTGTCAAACATAGCCCTGCCCTCCTTTTGTTGGAGCAAAACGCTCCGGGTTTATTTAATTCAGGCAACAATGCCCCCTTCTGATTTTGAATTGTAAATGTACTTTTTTAGATTATAGCAAATATGGCATTGTTTGTCAATGATTTAAAAAAATAAAAAATGGAATTATTGATTATTTTTTCGCCTAGAACTACTTATACTGCTGGTGCCCGAGGAGAGAGTCGAACTCTCATGACCTTGCGATCGCAGGATTTTGAGTCCTGTGCGTCTACCATTCCGCCACCCGGGCCATAACCATATCTTATACTACACTGATTTAGTCTAATTTAATTTAAAAATATCTTCAAGTTTTTTATTTAACCTTGTTTAGTAGGTTAAAAATTTATATAATTAAAATATGGCTCGCGTTATTGCGATTTGTAATCAAAAAGGGGGAGTGGGAAAGACCACTACGGCTATGAATTTGGGCGCCTATTTGGCCGCTTTGGGCAAAAGAACCTTGCTGGTTGATTTTGATCCTCAAGCCAATGCCTCTTCCGGTTTAGGCATAACGACTTCCCAAGAATCAATCTATGACGCTATAACAAGCGGCTTGATTTCCAGCCAGTTAATAAAAAGAACGGCTGTTTTCGGCTATGAAGTTATTCCGGCTTCTCAAAATTTAGCCGGCGCTTTAGTGGAATTAATTTCCCTGCCCGAAAGAGAATATCAATTAAGAAAAGTAATCAATCAAGTAAGGCATTTATATGATTTTATTTTGATAGACCTGCCGCCGTCTCTAAACCTCTTGACCATTAACGGCCTCGTGGCCGCTGACGAAGTCCTGATGCCGATTCAATGCGAATATTACAGCCTGGAAGGCATCGGCCAACTTCTGGGGACAGTTGACCTTATCCGCCAAAATCTTGATTATAAATTAAACATAGCGGGAGCTGTTTTAACAATGTATAATAAAAAAGAGAAGCTTTCCCGGGAAGTGGTCAGGGAAGTCAGAAAACATTTCCCTTATTATGTTTTTAATATTGAAATACCGCGAGCGGTGGCTTTAGCCGAAGCCCCAAGTTTCGGGAAACCGATTATTCTTTACGCCCCTTCCAGCCAAGCGGCCCGAGCTTACCTGCTTTTAGCCCGAGAAATCATCAGCCAGCAAGAACAAGAAATAAAATATCAATTAGCCACGCAAACTTTCGGCAACTTATTAACTTAATAACTAATCCATGTTAGGCCGCGGTTTAGAATCATTAATACCTCCCCGAGAAAACAGAGAAGAAAAAATTCCGATAAAATCCGGCGGGATAACAGTTCCGCCTATTCCGCCGATTGCCCCATCTAATCCGCGGGAGATTCAACCTCAAGAAACAACCGATTCTCAAAACACGCCCCCAGAAACGAATCTGCCCGCAAATGAACACATCGGGGAAACAAGCGTTAGTCCTGAAAAAAAGTTTTCGGCGCCTGCTGTTCAACAGCGCGAAGCCATCTTTCTTATTGAAATTGAAAAAATAAAACCTAATCCTCATCAACCAAGACGCACTTTTGACGAAGAGTCCCTAAAAGAATTAGCCGCTTCCATTCAGGAATTCGGCATTCTCCAGCCGCTTCTAGTTTCCAAAATTGAAGAAGAAACCGAAAACGGCACCAAAGTAAGCTACCAATTGATTGCCGGCGAACGAAGATTTAAAGCCGCTAAAATATTAGGCTTGGAACGAGTGCCGGTAATTGTCAAAAAAATAGAATTTGAAGCTGACCGGCTGGAAATAGCCATAACTGAAAATCTCCAGCGGGCCGAATTAAATCCCGTGGAAGCGGCTCGCGCTTTCGCTAAACTGCAGGATGAATTCGGATTAACCCAAAGAGAAATTGCCCAGCGATTGGGGAAAAGCAGGGAAGCGATTGCCAACACCTTGCGGTTGTTAAATTTGCCTTCCAATATCCAGGACGCCCTAACCCAAAACAAAATAAACGAGAGCCAGGCCAGAGCGCTTTTGGCCATAAGCGATTTAAATCAAAGGCAAATGCTTTTTCAGGAATTGATTAACAATAATCTTAGCGTCAGGGATTTAAAAGAAAAGATAAAAAACGAAGAAACTTCCGGCCAGCCCGCGGACCCGGAAAAAAATTACTTGGAAAACCAACTCCAAGAAGCTTTGGGGACAAAAGTAAAAATCAGCAAAAATCAAAATAAAGGGAAAATCGTCATTAAGTTCTTTTCTCCGGAAGAATTAGACGCCATCATCAAAAAAATCTGTAAAGAAACCCTAGATTAAAAAACTCCTCCGACTTGCGTCGGAGGAGAAACATAAGGATTTTTCTTAAATGGGATAATATTAATCCTATTCAAGAAATTTCACACTCACTTGTCTAGAAGTATAGCGTAAAATTTTTAAAAAGTCAAGGTTTT
>JBBTUZ010000050.1:0-1739 GCA_038063495.1 Patescibacteria group bacterium
ACGCTTTTTTCCGATATCGGCGTTAACGCAATCCTGACCAGGGAGATAGCCAGCCATCCCGAGCAAAAAGATAAATACTTTTCAACCAGTTTTTGGCTAAAAATAATTTTACTTTTAATAAGCGCGGTTTTGGTAATTTTCGTAGCCCCTCATTTTTCCAAAATTGAAAAGGCAGTCGTTCTTTTCCCCCTGATGGCTCTAATAGTTTTTTTTGACGGCCTTCGAGAGTTCGCTAACGCTTTTTTAAAAGGTTTAGAAAAAATGGAATGGGAAGCAATTGTTATTATTGCTATGAATGTTGTCATTATGGTAGCCGGATTTATTATTTTAAGAATATCCCCTACTTCAAAATCACTGCTTTTTTCTTATATTACCAGTGTCGGTTTTTCAGCGCTGTTAGCGATATTCATCATCAAAAAACAATTTTTAAAAGTCTTCAGCCGCCGTTACTTGGATTTCAAAGTAGCGCTCCAAATTCTGAACGCGGCCTGGCCGCTCGCCTTTTCGGCGCTACTGGGAACTTTTATGCTCAACACCGATGTGGTGTTGCTTGGCTGGTGGCGAACCGCCGAAGAAATCGGTTATTATTCAATCGGCCAACGCGTTGTTGGGATTCTTTACACTTTGCCGGCTCTTTTAATGAGCGGGGTTTTCCCGACTCTTTCCCGCTTTGTTCAACAAAACGAAAAAGAAAGAGAAAAAAATCTTAACGAAAAATCAACGGCTACGATTTTTTTGGCGGCTTTTCCTTTAATAATCGGGGGCATTATTTTAAGTCAACCGATTATCAAGCTAATTTTTGGCCCGGCTTATTTACCGGCAACGCCGGCTTTTCAAATTTTAATTGCCAGTTTATTTTGGACATTTCCAAGTGTTTTCATCTCTAATTTGATTTTAGCTCATAATCAACAAAAAAAAGTGGTGATTTATATGGCAGGCAGTGCCTTGGGGAATATTCTTCTTAATATAGTTTTAATTCCTATTTGGGGAATTGAAGGCGCTGCTGTTTCTACTTTTATCACCCTGGCTATTTATGTTATTCCCACATGGTGGCATGTCAAAAAAATCAGCGAATTCCAAACCTTTCGCCACCTAAAAAAAATAATCGCGGCCGCGATTATTATGGGATTTACCGCCTTCTTTTTAAACCAATTGAGTTTTCCGGTGCTAATAAATATCTTTATTTCCGTTGGTGTTTATTTGGGAATACTTTATTTATTGAAAGAAAAGATCCTAGAAGAAATTTTAATTTTATTTAAAAAATTCAAAGAAGCGCCGTCGCCTTAATTTGTTGCCTGATTAAATTTTTTCCCCTTTCCACCATTTTTCGCTAAAAACAATAAATATCCCCAAAAATAAACCCAATAATCCAGCCATAGCGATGTTTATCAAAAATTTTTGTTTTATAAAAGTATCAAGAATAACGATATCTTTGACTATTTTTGTTGGTTGAATTTCTTCTATGGATTCTTTCAAAGAATCTATTTTAGAATACGACTCTTCTATTTTGGAGTGTAAGTCTTCTATGTTAGAGTACGAGCTTTCTATATCCTGATTTTTCCCCAAAAGCCTGTCTTTAATGAAAAACAAATCAAATTGGGAAATAGGAGTTTCTATTTTTGCCTCCAAAATTTTCTTTTCCTGCCCTAATAAAACAATCTTTTCTTGAATTCTCTTAATTTCGTTCTCTTGGATTCTCTTAATTTCATTTTCTTGGATTCTTTGTATTTTATTTTGAA
>JBBTUZ010000051.1:0-16728 GCA_038063495.1 Patescibacteria group bacterium
CAAAGGAATGGCTTCGTTTTCGTCTTTAAAAGGCCGATTCTTTGTCACGCCGTTTAGCACTTCCGCTTCCCTGATCATATTTCTAATATCAAAAGGTTCGCGCCTTGCCACTTCGTCCATTCCTTCAATCAGCAAATCACTGACAATTTTATATTGAGGCGCCCTCATAAAATTCTGGCTATAGAAAAACGGGTCTAAATAAAGAGCGTCAATGCCCGAACCGCGGATATTGTATTGGGCAAAATTGTAAGGATACATCGCCTCTTTTAATTTCTTCATTATGAAATCGGGATTTCCGGAACCGAAAGATTTTTGAAACGCTTTTGCCTGAACAAAAGGAACATAATTAAAAGCGTAAACCGAATAGCCAAGAAAACCGCTGGCAACGATGACGAAAATAATGAAAACAAAACGCTGATTTATACTGATTTTGGCGGATTTATACGGATAATTATCAGTATTAATCAACTCGCTGTCCGTATCAGTCAAGGTCTTTGAAATTAAAAATCCCAGCAAAACAAAAAATACAATATCAGAATTAAGCTGGTCAAAAAGAACCAAATTTTGGACAAAATAAGCAATTAGCCCAACTATTATAAAAAGTTTTCCGGCAATATTCTTTTTAAGCAATAAGTAAAAAGCGCTGATAAAAATACCAATATAAGCCAACAATCCAAATACGCCTTGCATAACCAAAAGATCAAAAATTTTGTTATGGGCCCGGTCAAGCCAAGTTTCGCCGTAAAAAGCGTAATCAGGCTCGTAATGTTTTTCATAAGCAACTAAATAATTGTCCGGCCCCCAGCCAAAAATCGGTTTTTCTTTAAAGGCATTCCAGCTTAAACGCCAAGTGATGACGCGGGTTTGAGTTGAAGGGTCGTTGATGTTTAAAAAAGCGGTCTGGGCTAAACGATTAAAGCCAGGAATTTTTTGCCAAACCGGACGCTGGCGCGTTAGCCAGAAAACTCCGCTAAAAATAATCAAAAAAACCAGCAAGCAAACCGAAAGACGGCGTAGCCAGCCTTTTCTTTTTAGGGCGAAGTAAAACAATAAGAATATAAATCCCGATCCCAGGCCCAAAATGGCCCCTCGCGTGCCGGTGAGAAAAATAGTTATCACGGAAAGAATTATTATCAACAAAGGAAAATAGCGCCAGAATTTAGACAATAATTTGGTAATTAGGTTGTAATTAAGCGGTAATTTGTGGCAATTAGGTTGTAATCTGTTGTTTAAAAACACAATAGCGGCGAACATCATTAAAAAAATCAGATGAACCGCCAGAAAAGACGGGTTGCCGACAAAAGAACCCGGCCGAGAGTCAATGAATTTTAAAGCGAAAGGGAAATCATAAATTTTAAACGGATATTGAAGAAAAGCGTAAAAAATCAAGATTAGCCCGACGACTAAATAAACTTTAAAAAAATTCAGCCAATCTTTTTTCTCAAAAATGAAAAGCGCCATCACCAAAAAAGCGAAATAATGGAGCATCCCGAATAATCCCTCACCCCGATCAATGGTCCCCCAAAAAGCGCGATAAGGATTAACGGCGAAAATCGCGCTGATAATTAAAGAAAGAATGAATAAAATTGTAAAAATAAATAAGGGATTTTTAAAAACACGGATTAATACGGATTTTAATGAATTGATACGGATTGCTTTATCGGTATAAACCTGTTTCCTGTCCGCGTAAATCAGCGTCAGCAAATAAACCAAAAATAAAATCAGGGCGATTTCAATAATGCTCCGGAAAAACACTACTTTGCCGAAAATATAAGGGAAAATAACGGACCAGGTTATAACCAACGGCGTCAAAGCGGTGGAAAATAAAAGCGATTTAATGGAAATTATTAGAATTTTATTTAGTTTCGTGAAAGCAAGCATAATATTGATTATACCCGATTCCCGTTTAATTTAAAATTTTTTTCTTTGAAACAAAAACAGGAAGAGCCCTTTCGGGCCCTTCCTGTTTCAGATGCTAAGTTCTCAAGGATTAACTTAGTTGCTGATAGTTCTGATCGCAGACGGCAAGTTCTTGACGAACATACCGTTGTTCCAGTCGGAAGTGCTTTCAGTGTGCGAGACATCGGAGTAATCAGACCAGACGAATGAAGGAGCCGCGTCGGTCGCGTTACCCAAACCGCCTCTAACCCCAGAAACCGTTCCAGAGCTGACAGTCGCGGTTTCGCCACGGTGAATCTGGGCGACTACTGAAGCCGCGCCAACCGTTGCCGAAATATCGCTAAAGGTTAATTGCAACTCATATGTCTTAGTGGTTCCGGCAGGAATTACCTGTTCGGTGTTAAGAAGTAGAGAAACATAACCCGTGTTGCCACCTGTGATGGTCGTCTGTTCTCCAGTCGTAGCGCTTGAAGAGCTGAAGCCGCTAGCGATGTTGAGGTTGGTGGAAGTCTCTATGTGTCGCAATATCAACGCCGAGCCACTTGTGCCCGGGACAGCATTAACAGCCGTCATCGTAGCCGCGGTCATAGAAATCTTGAATTGAATCTGCTTCCAGGCAACTTGCTCCTGACTGCTAGCCGTGATAGCAAAATTCAATAACGGAATCTGTCCAACAGTTAGCTTGGTGCTAGCTAAAGTCGGCGCGGCAATGGTCGGTTGAGTCTTGTAGACCAACTTCTGATTGCCAGTAGCCGCTGTAAGTGTCGTGTCTTTGGCGCTCTGACCTTGGGCTTCAAAACCCGCCGCCATTACGCTGACATAGACATTAGCGCCAGTGTCAGAACCTCCGGCAATGGTGTTCAAAACACCTTTAACCGTTAAGGTTTTGCTGCCGTTCTTGGTGACTTTCCAGTTAAGGTCTTGAATATAGACCGTGCCGGAATTGTCTCCGGAAGCGGTTACCGTGTAGCCAGCCGTCGCTCCAACTTGGGTGGAACCCTCATAGAGCTTGACTGTCGGAACTTCATCAGCTGATGCCGTAGAAGTGGCGGTAGCGCTGCTAGTCGGAACAACCAAAAGCTGCATTTTGTTAATGGTCATTTCCTCGTTGGTGGAAGTGAACCGGAATTTAGCCAAAACGCCTTCGGTGCCCGCGACTACAATGCCGGCTTCGGATTCATTGTCATCCGCCGCGACTGCGACGCTGACATTACCAGCTGTGGTAATCGTGTGAGAAACGGTCGGGCCAGAATTGGCGGCCGTGCCAGTTATTGTGGCGCTGTTGCCATCTTTGTCATAGACCGTCAGGTAAGTGCTATTCGCCCCGGCGATATAGAAATAGTAAACATCGGCATCGGTGGCGTTAGCGGAAATATCTCCTCTTAGAGTCAAGACCTTAGTCGCGCCTTTGAGAATAGTCAGATTCAGGTTGTCAAAGGTGACAGTCAGGTCGGAAGCGAGCGACATAAGGCTTGAAACCAATGTCGTGCCATCATACAAGCCCAAGCTCTGGACTTCGCCGGTGGTTATGGTTCCAGTGCTAGAACTGGCGGTAACCTTGATAGAGCTTATCTTGATATCGGCAGAAATCGCTCGGAGGCTAAAGCCCGTCAAATCCGTTCCTTTAACTCCCTGGACATAAGTCTGGGAAGTCGGGGAAGCGGCTAACTGCAAATCAATAGTCGGGGCTTTGGCGGTTTGAGTATTACCAACGATTATGCCATTCGGAACAATGACGCCGACAGCAACATAAGTGTTGTTGTCCAAATTCTTAATGTCATTGCTCTCAAAAGCCAATAATCTAATGATAATGGTGCCGTCAGCTGTGTTAGTGGAATCAACATCAGCTGTCGCCTTAAATCTCTTAGAAACACCGGCAGTCAAGTTGATGATATCGGTGAAAGTCTTGCTTGAAGAACCAGTGGCGATGTTAGTCGCGCTGGTAATAACAGCATTAGTCGCCGTATCCCAAATCTTGAAGTCGTTGTAAAGAGCGATAGTTCCGGTTGTTGACGCGTTGAATCTCAAACTACGGACTTCAACATTGTTCTTGGAAACCATAGTGAAATCATAAAGCGCCACATCTTGACCGCGGACAGCAACATCACCGGCAACTGGGCCGTTTAAGGTAATTGTGACATCGCCTCCAGCAATCGTCAGGGTATCGCCTTCGGTGGTAACATCCATGGCAGAAATATCAACAGTAACCGAGTAGCCATAGGTTTTACCAGTGGCGATAACATCGGCTTTGCTGTCAAAATAGAAAACAATCGTATCGCTGGTGCGAGTGGAACCAGAGATATCCGCGTAAAGCATGAAGGTTCTTTCCTGTCCTTTCTCCAAAAGGAACGGAGTGGTCAACACCAAAGTAGCTAAATCTTTATCTCCAATCGCTGAAGCAGTGGCAACGGTAGCGCCACCTTGTTTCAAAACAAGATTGGTAAGGTTAGCATTGGTGATTGAACCGCCTTCGGTCAATGATATTCGGCTAATAGTAATGTCTTCGGTGGAATTAGCCGCTAATTTAAATTCAGCCACTAAAGCGCTCTTCTCGCCAACTTTTGGGTTGGATGGAGCCGCGCCTGAAGTAGCGGTTACGGTGCCAACTGCCGCGCTGCCGATAGTCATCACATTGCTTGTCAAAGTACCAGTCGGCGTAGGATCGCCAGCTGCTAATACCAATGTAAAGTAGTGATAAGCGCCGGCGGTAGCAACGGAGCTAGTCGCGATATCAGCCACCAAGCTCAAAGTTTTCGTTCCATCAACGGCTAAAGCCAAATTGAGGAAAGAAATTTCGTGAGTGGTGGAATTGAGACTGCGACCGCTGGTCAAACGAGTCGCTCCATCATAGAGGTAGAGACCGCTTGACACAAAATCAGCTACGGCGCCCAAGCCATTTCTCTTGAAAGAAAGAGATGACAAGGTGCCTTTTCCGGAAACCGTAAATTTCAAGAAATTAGAACCCGTAACGCCTGAAGGAATGGTGGCAGCCGCAGGATTGTCAGACGCTAAAGCGAGAGTCAAACCTGAAGTTGTCGTAGTTGTTCCCCCGGTGGTTGTGCCGCCGGTAGTTGTGCCTCCGGTGGTTGTGCCACCCAAAGAAGCAACATAGGCTCGGGTTTTAGGACCAAAATATCCAGCCGCCGGGGAAACTCCCGCCGCCGCCTGATATTCAGCCAAAGCCGCTTTGGTTAAATTGCCAAAGAAGCTTGTTGCTCCAACAGCCGATAATGCCGCGGCCGCTGAACCTTTGCTTGCAGAAATCAAAAGATCCTGCAAAGCCTTGACATCGTCACCTTTTGAACCAAGGGTGAGGTCCTTAGTAAAGCTGAATGAAGATGTTTGTTGGCTTTGGGTTAAACCCAATTGAGTTTGCAATAACTGAATTTGAGATAACAGAGCATTAATCTGAGCTTGAAGTTCACTAACGGTAGCCGCTTGAGCCATAGGGACAAACATTGCCGCCCCAGAAAGCCAAACAGCCGTTGTCAATGAAACACTGACAGAAATAATCTTTTTTGTAATACTCATTTTTAATTAAATTTTTAATCGACTTAAATTGTATTTTTAATTTTTTGTTGGAAGATTATTGCTTTTATCTATCGACCCGCCGCTAAACTTGTGAGGTAAATTTGCGGAATAAATAAGAGAATAATCCTAATATCTAAATAAAAAAAATCTCGCTTCTTTCAAAGTGAGACTGGGTTTAGCCACTAGCGACTAGAAAATTAGCCACCAGAAAATTTTCAGCGACAACTCACTAATTATTACTAGTGGCTAGTCGCTAATTACTAAACTTCGTTCAGCCTCACTCTGAACTTTATAGAATATATTATATCAAATTCGCTAGACTATCAAACTTGCGGATAACTATTTAGTATAACGAAAATATTAGTCGGAAGTTACGCTAGCTTTGAGCTGGTAATAAGTTCCGGGGCCGCCCAAACCAATTCGTTCAATTATCCCCTCTTCGCAAAATTTCTGAAGGTCATAACGAAGCGTTCTTTCGCTGACACCAGGGAATGCGGCAATCAAATCTTTAATACGGCAATTTTGAACTTGCTTCATTATATCAATGATTGCCGATTGCCGCATTGCCGAATTTTCTTTATCTTTCTCTCCAGTTGCTATTTCGCTATGGTCAGCTTCTATTAAAATACCGGCTTTGTTATCTATTATCATCGGCATAGCCGGTTCTGGCATAGCTTGAATATCTTGAGAAACTGAAGTTTGAAAAAAATCTTCTAAATTCAATTCGGCAACTGCCGAATTGTTTTGCCTGATTGCCGTATTCAAATTGCCGATTTCCCGAAGTAAAATCTGGGACTGGGGATATCCTATTTTCCCTATTCCCTGGCTGAAAAGTATCAAAACCTCCAAACGCGAAAGCGAACGGCTCAAAGAAGAATTGTCATTAAGAGAGCTGGTTTCTAAAAGGTCAAGACCGGCGCTTTCTAAACGATTTCTTAAATCAATATTTTTGACGGCATCGCCCAACCGAAAAACGGCATAACAAATCTCATAAGCTTTTTTGGCGAAATTGGATAACATTGAGTTAAAGTATCTATGCTTGATGGTCAAATGTCAAGGCGGTTTTGTTAAGATAATTTGACAATGTCTTTAAAGTTGCTAAAATTCGCTACACAACAAACAAACAAGGTCGTTAAATTAAAAATTTTAAATCTATGAACTTCAAACCACTTTCTAATCATATTTTTATTGAACCGTTGGAAGAGGAACAAAAAACTCAATCGGGAATTATTATCCCCGACACGGCGGAAAAAGAAAAACCAATCAAAGGCACGATTATCGCCGTTGGTCCGGGCAAACTAAACGAAAAAGGCGAAATAATTCCGATGTCAGTCAAGGTCGGCGATTTAGTCTTTTTCAAAAAATACGGGCCGGACGAAGTTGAAATTGAAAATAAAAAATACTTGGTCGGAGACGAGGACGACATCCTCGCAATAATTGAGTGATTAGCCACTAGCCACTAGTGATTAGAAAATAATCCTAGTGGCTAGTAATCTAGTGACTAGTCGCTGTTAAAAACTTATGGCAAAACAAATTTTATTTGACGAAAAAGCAAGAACCAAACTCAAAGCCGGTGTGGATAAAATGGCTAATACCGTAAAAGTAACTCTTGGCCCGCGAGGCCGGGCCGTGATTTTAGACAAAGGCTACGGCGCTCCCACTATTACCTTAGACGGCGTAACAATCGCCAAAGAGATTGAACTGCAAGACAAAATTGAAAATATCGGAGCCGAACTGGTTAAAGAAGTGGCTCCCAAAACCAATGATGTGGCCGGCGATGGAACCACCACCGCCACCCTTTTGGCCCAAGTCTTTATCAACGAAGGATTTAAGAATGTTACTTCCGGCGTAGACCCCATTGCTATGCGCCGAGGAATAGAAAAGGCTTATGAAGAAGTTTTGTCGTCTCTAAAGAATCTTTCTAAAAAGATAACTAATCAGGAAGAAATCACCCAAGTGGCGACTATTTCCGCTCGCGATGAAGAAATAGGCAAATTAATCGCCGATGTCATCAGCCAAGTGGGCAAAGACGGCGTGGTTACCGTTGAAGAATCTCAAACCCTCGGACTTTCCAAAGAATTAGTGGAGGGTTTGCAATTTGACCGCGGTTATATTTCCCCTTATATGGTTACCAACCCTGAACGGATGGAAACGGTTTTGGAAAATCCTTATATTTTAGTAACCGACCAGAAAATTTCAGCTATCGGCACCCTTTTGCCGCTCTTGGAAAAACTTGTTCAAGCCGGAAAAAAAGATTTAGTGATTATCGCTGATGAAATTGACGGCGAAGCCTTGGCCACTTTAGTGGTCAATAAAATCCGGGGTGTCTTTAATGTCTTGGGCGTCAAAGCGCCGGGGTTTGGCGATCGGAAAAAAGAAATGCTTCAAGACATCGCCACGGTTACCGGCGCCGAGTTCATTTCCGAAGAAATCGGCCGAAAACTGGAAAATACTGATTTAATCGCCTTGGGCCAAGCTCACCGGGTGGTGGCCAACAAAGACAACACGACTATTGTCGGCGGCAAAGGAGAAAAAACAGAAATTGAAAAAAGAGTCGCCCAGCTTAAAGCTCAAATTCAGAAAACCGATTCCGAGTTTGACCGCGAGCATCTCCAGGGAAGACTAGGCAAGCTTTCCGGCGGCGTTGCCGTTATCAAAGTCGGAGCGGCTACCGAAGTGGCGCAAAAAGAAAAACAGCACCGGATTGAAGACGCGGTTGCCGCCACCAAAGCCGCCATTGATGAAGGAATCGTTCCCGGCGGCGGCGTGGCTTTGGTCAGAACCGCTCAAGCGGTAGAAGCGTTGATAGATAAATACGACAAAAGCCAATTAGCGGAGATTGTCGGCGCCAAGATAATCTTGGAAGGTCTTTACGCTCCTCTTAAACAAATTGCCGAAAATGCCGGCTATAACGGCGCGGTTGTTTTAAATAAAGTCAAGGAAGGAAAAGATGATTTTGGTTTTAACGCCGCCACCGGCCAGTTTGAAAATCTTTTGAAATCCGGCGTCATTGACCCGGCCAAGGTAACTCGTTTGGCTCTTCAAAATGCCGTTTCGGTCTCTTCCCTGCTTTTGATCACCGAGGCTGTCGTGGCGGAATTGCCGGAAGAAAAGAAAGACAAAATGCCAGGCCGCTCCCCAATGGGAGGAATGGGAATGGGAGAAGATTACTAAAAAATTAATAACAAAAAATAATTTACTATTGTGATTCAACGATCGTTAAATTACAATAGTAAACAAAAAATATGAATCCCCTGACCGTTAGTCTTATTGTTTTGGCGGTTTTAGTCTTGTCCGTTATTTCTATTTATAATCGGCTGGTTCAGTTGCGATTAAGGGCGAAAGAAGCCCTGTCTGATATTGATGTCCAGCTCAAACGCCGCTACGATTTAATTCCTAATTTAGTGGAAACGGTTAAGGGGTATATGGAACACGAACGAACGGTTTTGGAAAATGTTACCCAGGCCCGAGCCAAAGCCGCTGGCGCTGGTGGCAATCCCCTGGAACGGAATGACGCCGAAAACGCCCTTTCCAACACTCTCAAAACCCTTTTCGCGGTCGCGGAAAATTATCCGGACTTGAAAGCCAACGCTAATTTTTTGGAATTACAAAGAGAACTGGCCGATACTGAAAATAAAATTCAGGCGGCCCGCCGATTCTATAACGGCAATGTCCGGGACTTGAATACGGCGATTGAAACTTTCCCTTCAAATATCCTTGCCAGCCTTTTTAATTTTAAAGCAGAAAAATTCTTTGAGACAGAAATAGCCGCCGAAAAAGAGCCGATAAAAGTTAGTTTTTAGCTGATAGTGGCTAGTGGCTAATCACTAGTGGCTCGTGAGAATTATGACCTTGTATTCTCAAAAAGACAAAAACATAAGGAAGACTTGGTTGTTATTTACGACTTTTCTGATTTTCGTCATCAGCCTCGGCTGGTTTTTTTCGCGACTTTACGCCGATTCTTCAATTTTATATTTCGCGGTCATTTTCAGCGTTTTAATGAATGTTATCGCTTACTGGTATTCGGATAAAATCGTTTTGAAAATGGCTCAAGCTTCTCCGATTGAAAAGAAAAACGCGCCGGAACTTTACAATATTGTTGAAAATCTATCAATTACCGCCGGCTTGCCGATGCCGAAGGTTTATTTAATCAGCGAAAAACAGCCAAACGCTTTTGCCACCGGCCGCGATTCAAAACACGCTGTGATTGCCATTACCGAAGGGCTTTTGGAAAAGTTAGACCGAAGCGAGCTTGAAGGAGTTATCGCTCACGAATTATCTCATATCGGCAACCGAGATATGATATTATCAACCGTCATTGTGGTGTTGGTCGGTTTTATCTCCATCATTTCGGATATGTTTTTAAGATCCGCTTTTTGGGGCAATTTTAGAGGCCGCGACCGCAAGAACGAAAGCCAAAGCCAAGCGATTTTTATGTTAATCGGAATAGTTTTAGCGATTTTGGCTCCGGTTGCCGCCATTTTAATCCAATTGGCAATTTCCCGAAAAAGAGAATTCTTGGCTGACGCTTCAGGTTCTTTATTGACCCGTTATCCCGAAGGTCTGGCCCGAGCTTTAGAAAAAATTTCTTCCGACTCCGCGCCGATGCGAATAGCCAACAACACCACCTCGCATCTCTGGATTGACGATCCTTTTAAGGGCAAAAACAGCGCTTCTTGGTTTCATCGTTTATTTATGACCCACCCGCCGATTGAAGAAAGGATAAAAGCTCTTAGGGGGATGTAAAATGTTAAAATGTAAAAATGGGCGAAGAAACCATTATTAAACTTAAAAAAAGGATAAAAGAATTAGAGAAGTTAGCAAGATCGCAGGAAACGGAAATCAGGGAATTGTCGGCTTTGTCTGACAGAGATATATTAACCGAGCTTTATAATCGCCGAGGTTTTGTCCGAGAAGCGGAAAAATTCTTAAAAGAAGCAGGAACGCTAAGAAAGATCACCGAAAAACGCCTGATTTCTTTTAAAGATTTTTCGGTGATTTTCATTGACCTTGATAATTTCAAAATAATCAATAACGAATACGGTCATAAAGCCGGAGACAAAGCCCTGAAAATGACTGCCGAAATTCTCAAATATTCAGTCCGAGACTCAGACATCGTGGCTCGCTGGGGAGGCGATGAATTCGTCATCGGCTTGGCCGGAGCCGATGAAAGCAGGGCTTTTAAAACCGCCGAAAAATTGAGAAAAAAATTAAGAACCTTAAAAATAGACGACAAAAAATTAACTGCCAGTTTCGGAATCGTCAGCTATCACCAGAAAGGCATCGCCAATCGTTTTTCTCCGGAATCTTCCAAAAAATACGAAAACAAAGAGAAGATTTTGGGCCAACTTTATGAGTTGATTGAAAAAGCCGATATGACGATGTATGAGGCCAAAAAGAAAAAAGGCAAGAGTTCCATAGTTATTTACAACAATAAATCCATTGTTTAAAATAACTCCTTATAAGTGATAGAATAGAATCCAAGGGGAAAACATATACACATAGAAGGAGGGTTCGCATAGCGGTCTATTGCGTTCGCTTGGAAAGCGAATATACCGAAAGGTATCACAGGTTCAAATCCTGTACCCTCCGCCAATTTGTAAAAAGGCGACAAAAAGAGAGTTTATTATTTAAACAAAAATACGATCATACCCATGTTAAATCTGGTCGAGAAACATATTAGAAAATATTGCGGAGTTTGCAAAAAATAAAATAAGGAAAATGATATGGATAATAAAATAACAAAAATTATGACTCTTGGGGAAGTAATTGAAAAATATCCGAAGTCGGTTGATGTATTTATGAAATATGGATTGCATTGCATAGGATGTTCTGTCGCGACATGGGAAACTATTGAGCAAGGAGCAACGGCTCATGGGATAGCTGGTGAAAAAATGGACAGCTTGCTGGAAGAATTAAACAAAATAAAATAAGGGGAGGAAAGAAATTGATTCAACGGATTATGACCAAAAACCCTCTAATTAAGAGGGTTTTTGCGCTTTTAGGCAGCAGTTTTCTTTAAAACTTGGCCATATTGACAAAATAGAGCAACCTATGTTAGAATACAGACATCCCTTAAACGGGATTTTTTATTTCAATGATTAAAACCATAAACAAACACTCTCGGCTATTAGCCTTTTTAGTCTTCTTTAATTTAACACCCGGCTTAATCTTCCCCAATCTAACGGCGAGGGAAGCGACAGCCATTGAAAATAAAGCCAAAACCGATTACATAGCGCAAATTCCGACGCGCTTTAGCTTCTTTCCGTCAATGCTCGGGCCTTTAGCTCCAAAGCTTGGAATTGAAGAGGCCGATACCGCGCCGTCTCAAAGCGTAAATCAAGAAACTGATTTAAGGATAATAACCGCCTATTCCAGCACGCCCGACCAAACCGACTCCACCCCCTTTATCACCGCTTCGGGCTCTTATGTTGAAGACGGCATCGTGGCCGCCAATTTCTTGGAATTTGACACTAAAATTAGATTTCCGGAGCTTTACGGGGAAAAAGTTTTCATCGTCAAAGACCGGATGGCCAAAAAAAACAGTCATAAAATTGATATCTGGTTTCCGACTCGCGAAGAAGCCAATCGATTCGGCGTCAAAAAAACTAGAATAGAAATTATAGGAAGTTAAATCAAAACCCCGCCAATGGCGGGTTTTTAGTTTCTAGTGCTTAAATAGAAAGCCCCGAACTTATTATGGTTCGAGGCTTTGTTTCTATGGAATGAATTAAGAGACGCACTCAACCGCTTTGGTGTTTATGTAATCAGCGGCTTGCTTGTAGCGCCTAACTTCTTCGGACTCACCCATCGCTTTTGCCGGGTTATCGCTTAACTTTACTGTTGAGTGGCCATTGGCTTTAGAAGCCTTAACTACAATTGAAATTGGCTTTAGTCCAAGGTCATTAGTCAGGTTTGTGCCGATGCCGAATGTGTGGCCGATGCGTCCACGAAAACGGCGGTGTAATTCAATCATCAACTCAACATTAAGCTGGTCGCTAAAAACAATGAGCTTGTCTTTCGGGTCAATTCCGCGCCGCTCGTACCACCCTATCGCTTTTTCGCCGTAGTCAAACGGATCGCCAGAATCTTGGCGCGTTCCCTTCCAGCCGCGCGCCACATCAGCCGGCGCGGTTCTGAAAAAGAAATCACTCCCGAAAGTGTCGGTTAACGCGATAGAAAGGCCGGAACCATAGAGTTCGTACCATTCACGAAGAACTTGATTTTGCGCATCGCTCAAGATTTCCAAATCTGGCCGGCTTCCGTCGGCTTTTGCGAACGCAACAGCGGCAACGACCATCGGAAGTTCGTGGGCAGAAGTGCCCATCGGCAGCAAACCGTGATTCATGGCATAGAGCACATTAGAAGTGCCCCGCATTTGCTTTGGCAATTCCTCTTTAAGAACTCCTATTAAGTAATTATGCCAAACGCCACTGAAACGGCGGCGGGTGCCAAAATCGCTCAAGGTGATGTCGGGATATTGACGCAATGCTTTGATTTTTTCTAACAATCGAGCAGTGCCATCGGCATAAACGACATCTCTTCCAAAACGGCTCATTTTTTCGAGTTGGGCTCGATAATAGAGTTCGCTAATAATTGAAAGAGCTGTTATCTCCCAATACATTACCTTTGGCCAGGCGCCGGAAAATTCCAGCCAGTAATCCTCTCCGACTCGCCTGAGATCGTATGGCGGCAATTCCATATTTTTCAAGAATTGCAGAAAATCTTCGCCAAACATTCTATCGCCATACTCATTGGTGCCGCGAAGATAATGCAGTTCACTGTTGTTAAAGCGAAGTTTTCGCACATAATCTAATTCTTTTCGCAAATCATCTTCGCGGATAAAACGAGCAAGAGGCGCCCCGGAGCGATTGATCAAACCGAACACGACTTTTATGTCTTGATAACGACGGAAAACTAATTGTCCCATCGTAAACTTATAGAAATCAGTATCCAAAAGCGACTTGATAATCGGACCTTCACATATCCAATTCATTTATCACCTCCTTGGTAGTTGCGACTTTCACGCCGGCATTTCGCATTTCTTTGATGGCTTTTTTACCATCGTCTGGTTTGAGATTCACGGCCTGACACGCATCAGACAGAAAAATAACTTCATACCCCAGCTCAAGCGCTTTTTTTACGGTCCAGAGCACGCAATAATCGGTGGCCAATCCGCCGACATAAAGCTGTTTTGCTTTTGGCCGCATTCCACCATCAAAGGCAGAATAGTCATCTGCTTCTCCAAGCCCCTTGGAAATTATTTGAAATTTTGGATAATCATACGGCTGATGAAGATTGGGATGAAATTCAGCGCCTCGAGTATTTTGTACACAGTGCGCCGGCCACTTTTGGAAATGCTTGGTTTTCGCCGGATGCCAGTCGCGAGAAAAATAAATTTCCCAATTATTTTGCTTCGCTAAATTTAACATCTGATTAATCGGCTCAACAACTTGGTCTCCGTTAGAAACCGCGAGCGAACCACCAGGGCAAAAATCATTCTGAACATCAACCACTATCAATGCTTTCTTTGTCATAACGCTACCTCCCTTTTATTTTTATATTTGTAAATGTACTAAATTTTATAGTGTATTATACACACCTCTAAAAATAAAAGCAAGGCCTAGAAAAATTTTTTGAGTTCCACCGATTTTTTAGAGATAAAGCGGTAAAGCTGGGCGGGACGCCTACGCGGCCCACTAAGTTTTTTCGATATTGGTTTAATAATGCCGAGTGATAAAAATTTTTTGATGAAGTTACGTTTGTCCAATTTTTTCCCTAAGATAATTTCATATGTTTTTTGCAGTTGCGACATTGTAAATTCATCAGGAAGCAACGAATAAATAATGTTTGTGTATTCCAGCTTTGCGCGTAAACGGCTAAGGGCGTAATTAATAATTTTTTTGTGATCAAAAGCCAGCGTCGGCAGCTTTTTAACCAAAAAAAATTGCGGGTGCTCTTTCTCGTTTTTTTTGAATTTCAGAGCAGACGACCGCGACAAGGCAAAATAAGCAACCGTAAGAATGTGGCCCCGCGGATCACGATTGAGATTATCAAACGTATAAAGCTGTTCCGTATAAACTCCTTTGATCCCTGCTTTGTCTTTAAGTATCCGAGCAACCGCATCTGCGCTCGGCTCGTTTTTAACAAGAAAGCCGCCCGGCAAAGCGCGGCAATTTTTAAATGGCTCATTAGAACGTTCAATCAGCAATACGCCCAAATCGTTTTCTTGAATCGTGAAGATAACCGCATCAACGGTTACTGCTGGAGGGTAGTATAATTTTGTTTTATTGACATTCATAAATTGGTAGTGTTATAATGACACTATAATAATAGAAAATAATATTTTAATTGTCAACTAATTGAGAAGCGGGAAGAAGGTCGTATTAAATTTATATGTTTGACGGAAAAATTAAAACAACGGAATACGCATCGCTTGTAGTAACGCACGAATGCAATAAGTCTTGCCCATTCTGCATTGACAGATATAGGGGCCGACGCGAGTACATAACAATACCGATTGTTGAATCATCGTTAAAAATAGCAAAGGAGGCTGGCATAAAAGATATCTTGATAGTCGGCGGAGAGCCCACCCTACATCCCAACATAGTAAAAATTGCGAAAACCGTAAAAAGATTCGGTTTTAGAGTTATTCTTACCACAAACTACTCAAATCCAGACGCGATCAGGAGACTTGACGGGATAGTGGACTGCTTCAACATTTCTTTCTACGACCAAAAAGATCTGCCAAGACAATCAAGCTTTATTTCGGATATGACCATAGCCACACTAATCTACAAATCCCAGCTTGAAACAAAAGAAAAACTAGACCGATTCATTGACAAATACTCAGGAATAGCGCACCTTAAATTTTCAACATTGAGCATATGTAATAAATTCACCAAAGAAAATCAAGCAGTCGGTTACCTCGATGAATTAAAAGCTAGGAAGATCGTGCTTTTCGATGAGATAGAAGGACTGATATACCGTGATTGTATTATAAAAAGATACGACAGACCAATTAATCCGGCCGCATACCAGTCAATAAAAATACATGTAGATGGTGAAATATCTCATAGCTGGGACAGGAATTTTATGGACGATAATTATATAAAAGCGGTTTTAAGCGCTTCACCGCACTGACAATTTCTGAATTCAGCTATTTTTTCAATCATTTTAAAAATAACCTTTTTGACTTTTTCGTTGTTTTCATTAAACACCCTGATTACTTCTTCAGCGGTGACCGGCTTGATATCGCCCACTCCTTCCAAGCCGGCGTCAAAATCGGTAATCAAAGAAATATTCGCGTAACAAATTTCCGCTTCCCGGGCCAAAATCGCCTCCGGGTATTGGGTCATATTGATAACTTCCCAGCCATGCGAAGAAAACCATCTTGATTCGGCGGTGGTGGAAAAACGCGGGCCGTTGATGACAACCACCGCGCCTTTTTCATGGGTTGTAATTTCCAGCCCTCGGCAACAATCAATCGCTAGTTTTCTTAATTCCGGGCAATAAGGATGAGCGCTAGATATATGGGCCACTTTTGGCCCATCAAAAAAAGTATCTTCCCGGCCCCAAGTCCTGTCTATAAATTGGTCGCAAACGACAAAATCGCCGGGCTTAATACTCGGCTGGAGACTGCCGGCGGCCGAAGGGCCGATAATTCTTTCCACGCCTAATTCTTTAAAAGCCCAGATATTGGCTCGGTAAGGGATTTTGTGGGGAGGATACTGATGTTTTTCCCCGTGCCTCGGCAAAAAAGCGATTTTTTGTCCGGCATATTCCCCTATCGTAATCTTGGCCGAAGGCTTGCCGTAAGGGGTATCTATTTCTATCGCCTCGGCTTTTTCCAATAAATTATAAAACCCCGAACCGCCGAAAATTCCAATTTTTATTTTTTCCATACTGTTAATTTTTGAATTACGAAATAAAGTCGCAAACAGCAAAAGAATAAATTTTCTTCAACCCGCTCACGCTCCGACCGCGGTCGGAGCTGCGCTTCCGTTTGGGTTTCAGAAAATTCATTCTTTTGCTGTTTGTAAAAATGCGCGTTTCGTAATTCAAGGTTATTATTAATACTGAATTAAAGAAAAAACATTATATTTCGCCAATTTTTCTTTTCCCTTCAAAAAGGTTAAATCAATTAAAAATCCGATGCCAACGATGTTGCCGCCTAACTCTTCTACCAAATCAACTGTCGCTTTGGCAGTGCCGCCGGTGGCCAAAACATCGTCAATGATTATCACCTTTTCTTTCGGCTTAATCGCGTCTTTGTGCATCTCAATGGCGTTGCTCCCG
>JBBTUZ010000051.1:16738-17281 GCA_038063495.1 Patescibacteria group bacterium
TTCGTAATTCAAAGTATTTTATATAACCGTTAATTCTTGATAAGCTTTTTCTGGATTCTGGCTTCCCCAAATATACGATGCCGAGACGACAATATCCGCTCCGGCTTCTTTTACTAATTTAGCGGTTTCTAAATTGATGCCGCCATCAGCTTCAATGATAACATTGGGATAATAATTTTTCAAAAATTTAATTTTCTCCAAAATTTTTTCATTGAATGGCCGACCGGCCAAACCGGGATTAACTCCTAAAATTAAAATAAATTTAAAATTCTCCAAATAAGGAAGCGCGTCTTCAATCGGCGTTTCCGGATTGACAGCTAGGCCGATTTCAACCTTATCCGCTATTTCAAGAACGGCTCGCGCTTTAACGCTGTCAATCGCTTCAAGCTGGATAACTATTCTTTTAGCTCCGGCTAAAATCCAATCCTTGATTACCGCTTCCGGATTTTCAACCATTAGGTGAGCTTCTATGTTAATTGACGGCTGGGAGCTGGCAGCGAACAATTCTGACGGATTATTCCAGGTAATATTGGAAGCGAATCT
>JBBTUZ010000052.1:0-7151 GCA_038063495.1 Patescibacteria group bacterium
ATTACAATGAACATGTTTGCGAAGCCGGAAAAGCTATATTTGCAATATCGGCGAACGGCGATGTCTTTCCGTGTAATCAGTTGCCCTTACCAGTTGGGAATATCTTTTTGAAAAAGAAAATCAGAGAAATTGTTCATGGAGAAAGCATGCTGAATCTCGGATCGTTAAAATGGAAAGATATTCCGGCAAAAAAAGTTTTTAATTTTTGTCCGGGTATCAATTATACCAATGCGGGAAACATATTAACGCAACCGGAGCATATGTTGAATGCGATAAATGTGGCTTTTACAAAAAAGAAAGGAGGTAAAAAATGAAAAAGTCAGTGAAAAAATCGGTAAAAACGGTTTGGTCATCGGCTAAGACATCTTCTCGCGTAGGATGTCCAAACCGCGGCACATCTAAGTAATGCCGTGTTGCCCTAGGCAACGGCAAATAGGGGGAGTGAATTCGTTCACCCCCCCCTTTTTTTATTTAGTAAGGAAAATACTATTATTAATTATAATAAAAATTGGTAATTAGTTAAGGTCCCATCGCATGATGATCTTACCGTCATCTTTTTGTTTTCCAAGACCATGTAAATAGCCGCTAACAATGGCTTTTTGGCGTAAATTCATTAAAAGAGATGGATAATTGTCGTTGTGAATGGTCCCAAAAACTTTCTCAATTTTTTTTCGCTTGGCATAGTTCAGAAAATATTTTAAAAGTGAATAGCCAATACCTTGCCTCCTATATTTTTTGCCAACCGTGATTTGTTGAAGATACCACTGATTAGAACGATCGAGAAAGGTGGTTTGCCAGTAGAGCAAACCGACTATCTCCTTTCCGATTTCAGCGCAAAATACCTGTTTCGCGTTTATCTTTTTGAGAAACATTTTTCGGTCTACGTTGCGGAATAACGGTTCGTCTTCAGCGTTGACATTAACCAAGCCAACCACGTCATTCTTGGTTGCAAGGCGAATTTTTAATTTATTCTTTCCCACGATACCGTTCATTTTCATAATTAAATTTACATCAAAAACGCTCGATAATCAATTAGTCACCATCGACGGTTTTAAAAAACGAATTTGAGCTTTTTTGAAAAATTATTCTCAAAAAATTAAATTGTCAAAAAAAGACATAGAAATTTTACCCCAAATGGCCATGTTGGCCTGCGCGGAAAATATTTATTTCGACGGTGGGATATTCAAGTGGAATTATAAAAGATTTAAAAAAATCGAAGAAGAAAAAGATTTAATAGAGTCTTTGGTTCAAAAATATCTATAAAAATTAATCACGGGGATAGGAAACATCAGAACAATTTACAACATAAGAGGCAGTTTTAAGGTCGCCTCTTTTTTTGTGTCAATTATGTAGATTCGGTTTTTCAGTCGTAATTTCAAATTTCGTAGTATTTTTACTATATCTTTGTTGTCCCCAAAACAAAAATTCAAAGTCCCCTCTCTTTATTGCCTATAAAAACCCCAAATACATAACTTATTTTGGCAGATTTATAGATGGTTTTCTTTGGCTTGCTGAAACGGAAGAAAGCGCGATAGCTGTTATAATCAGAGTATAGAAATCAAGATAAGGGGCAAAAATATTGACAAAATAATTAATTTATTAGATACTAGAATTAGTATAAATATTTGATTGAACATTAAAAACTAAAAAAGAAAGGATGTGGTTGTTATGAAATATAGAAAATTAAGCGGTCCTCTTTCGGTGCAGTTAGAAGTTACTACAATTTGCAACAATAATTGTGTTCACTGTTATAATCATTGGCGGGAAGTAGGAAAAAATAAAGATTTAACTTTTGACAGAGAGAAACTAGATTTCATTGTTGATGAACTTATTCGAAAGAAAGTTTTTTCTGTCACCCTAACGGGGGGAGAACCTCTTTTGACCTGGAAAATTCTGCCATTCGCCATCGAGAAGCTTTTTCTAAATAAAATAGATGTTAGTTTGAATTCAAATGCTATTTTACTAGAAAAAGAAATGGCAATTTCTTTGAAAGAGAATGGTCTTCGTTCAATTCTGGTATCGGTTTTAGCCGATAATGAAGAAATCCATGACGAGATAGCTTGCCATAAAGGAGCATTCAAGCAAACCATAAAAGGGATAGAAAACGCAGTCCATGCTGGATTGAGAGCATCCGCGAATATGGTTTTGCTTAAGACCAATTTTGATTGCGTTTATAAGACCGCGCAATTAATTAAAAAATTGGGAGCGACTTCATTTTCGGTTACAAAGGCCTCCCCGGCCTTAAATAATCGGATTTTCGACGATTTGCGTCCGAGCCGAGAACATGTAAAATAAAGTCTATCTGTATTAGAAAAAATTAAAAAAGAATTAGATTTAAAGGTAGACATTCTTGAATGTTATCCGCTTTGCCTTATAGGGGACGCTGAAAGATTTTCTTATTTCGCTCGAAGAAGCTGTTCGGCTGGTGTAACTACTTGCACGATTAGCCCTTCTGGGGATATAAGACCCTGTTCTCACTCCGATATGATTTATGGCAATGTTTTTTCGGATAATGGACTGAACAAGGCCTGGGAGAAAATGTCTGACTGGAGAGATGCCAAATATGTGCCATTGGAATGTAAAAAATGCAGCTATGTCTATTTATGTAGTGGCGGCTGTCGTATGGAGGCAAAATATTCAGGAGACATTTGCGGTAAAGATTTATATTCCACAAGCCCCAATGATGTTTTAAAGATTAAATCTCAGACCCCCGTCCCTTTAGATTTGAGACCCAATCAGCGGTTTTGTTTTAAAGGAAACCTTGCATACCGAGAAGAAGAATTTGGAGTAATAGTTATGATGGGTGATTCCGTTGTTCTTCTAAACAGAGAAGGTCATAACTTGCTTAAAAATTTAAGCGCAAAAGAGTTTTTTCTAATGACAGACTTAGAACAAGAGAGCGATGGTGACGAAAAATCTGTCAAAGATTTTCTCAGTCAATTAATCAGAAACAAAATTGTAGAACTGGTTTAAGATTTTATCGAAAAAATGCCGAAAGGAGGTGAATGAAATATGAGAGCAAAAATCCTTTCTATGTTTGAGGACGCGCAAGAAAGCACTGTCGGTTTATCCGATAGTATATATGAATGTGTCAAATGCGACTCAGACACTTACGGACATTAGGGTAGAAAGCCCTGCTATCAAGTATTTGACAGCAGGGCTCTAATTATTAAAACAGCGCTTTATATATTAAATATGAAAAATATATTTGATTTGGTAAAATATATATAAATGAAAAATCTACCTCAGATTATAATTGAAGAGAATTTAGAGCAAGAAGTAAATATTTTTTTAAGTTTTTTAAATCATCCCTATTATCCTCAAAAAAGAAACTCCATTTTAAAGGTGTTCCCAGAGCTAAAATCTTTATTGGAAAAATCAAAAAACGATAAAACTACCATCAGGAATTTTGTTGTAAATTTTTACAAAAAACACGAAGCAGATATCGAATCCATACTTTTAAAAAGCCAGCTATTTTTAAAGAAAAACGGCAAGATGGCTCTTCAGAAACTAGCCGAGACAATGGAATATCAATGGCCAAAACCAATAACTTGTATTGCCATACCCACAATTCTTCCTTTTTCTCCTTTTGGCAATAACGTCTTTTATTTTTCAATTTTAAAACAAATAGACAACAAAAAACCCAACAAAGACATACTTTATATTGCTATCCATGAAATATCCCATTTCATTTTTTTTGATTTGCTTAAAAAAAATGAAAAGAGAAATAAACTTCAATTTCCAAAAGACGCGATGAATTATTTAAAGGAAGCTTTAACCGCCGCGTTGCTTAATCAACGAGTCTTTCTTAATTTATTTGAACTGGAAGAAGATGTTGGTAATCCAGAGATTCGCGATCTATTTATAAAAATTAATGGGAAAACAAAGACAACTAGGGATTTCGTCCAAGAACTTTATATTCAAAGAGTCAAAAAAGAAAAGAAATTATTTGAGATTTTCTTAGATGAATTGATAAATATTTTTATTTCTATAGCGCCAGCTCTTTCTAGAAAACGTTTAATTTGGAATCGTTATGGCAGGACTTTATTTGAAAAACCCAAAATACTGGCTCAATATAGAAAACCCATATCAACAAAGTAAAAGAACTGTATCTTTCATTTTCGTCTTCTATCCAATAGCTTGGAATCGGTTTGCGACTAACTGCATGGGTACTTGTAGCGCTATGCCCATATGCAATCTCTGATAATTGTAGTATCTCAAATATTTCTTCAGCGCACAATTGATCACCTCTACATCGTTAGGATATTTATCGAGACATTCTTCTTGTAGTGTCCGGTTGAAACGTTCAACATGGGCATTGTTATTCGGCTTGCCGATACGGGAATAACGGTGTTTTCTTCTGACCTGTGACACGAACCATTTCCCAAACTCGGGTCCGTGGTCGCTCTGTAGCATATCAAACAAGAATGAAGCATGCCTTTGAGCTTCTGCCACAAAGCACAGCGTAGTCGCTCCATTCATGCGCGCATATGCTTTGGCATATACCCACCGTGAGTAGACATCAATAAGGACGAAGATATACATCCGCTTCTTTTCATCAATCATCCGGTGAATAGTGTCTAACTGTACCAAATCGCCTGGTTTTTGGGGGATAGGCCTGTCTACGTGTGGATGATATCTCTTCCACGGACTTCTCTTTTTCATAAGGCCATAGCGGTCAATAGTGCGTCGCACTGAGTTCAAAGAAACCCTTATCCCTTGATTCAGGAGTTCTCTATGAGCCACCTCGCTTGTCCTGCGCGCTTTTATTCTGATAGCAATAATCTTTTCTACTATGTGGTCTTTGAGTTGTCGTGGATGACGATGGGGCCTAGATGATTCTGTCGGTATCCGGCGCCATCCTCCAGTCGGGTCTTTCTTGCACCATTTCACAATGGCGCTTTGATCGAAGCCAGTATACCTAGCGACCTTTCTTGTGCTCCAACCCCGATACTTAACCAACCTTACTGCTTCCATGCGAAGCTTTGGCATATGTGGATTTATTGTATACATGGCTTGGATTGTATCTGCTGTGGTGATTCCAAGCTATTGGGATATTACGAAAAAATTGACAAAATAGTCACTATATGATTCAATGAATTAAGAATGGTCGAATCTTATTTTTTTAAAAATAGAAAACTTTATGAAAAATTTTAATCCTAAAAGGATTGGTCAGAAAACACTAAGGCATTCCTCGCTCAAAAAGAGGAAATTGCAGGTCAGGCTGACACAGGCTCTAAATGCTAGTAAGCCGGGTACATAAAATATCTAATCAGTAAAAAACGGGTGGGATGTTTTAAAAAGACAACCCACCCGTTTCTTTATTTATATGTAGTTTATAAAAATTACTATGGATAGTAGTAAATATGTATTATTAGCAGATGATTTCACGATAAAACATTCGATTTCAGCAAGTATTTTATATTGCCTGCGAAATGGCGCTATTTATGAATTACCGCCAGACCAAGTTGAGTTTTTGCAATTACTCGATGGCACTTCAACCCTGGATCAGGTGATTAAGCAATATTCAAAAAAGTCTGAACACGATGTTTTACAATTATTAGGTCGCTTGGAAAATATTGCAGCCTTGAAATTTACTAATAAGCCTAAATTGAGGGCTATACAGCAAAATAAGGTACCAGATAAAAGACTTGAGTCAGTTCATTTGGAGGCAAGCAGCAAATGCAATATGAAGTGCGTTCATTGTTATCAGGCAAAATATTCAAAAACAGAAGAAGAACTTAGTTTTCCCGAAATCCTTAATATCCTTGATGATTTGCAGGCAATGCAAGTTAATAATGTGGGAATTAGCGGCGGAGAGCCCCTTGTAATGCCGCACCTCGCCGAGATATTAAAAACGATTGAGAAAAAAGATATGAGAATATCGGCTCTCTTTTCAAATGGCTTATTGATTAATAAAGGTTTTATTAAAATGATTAAAACCTTACGCAGTCGTTTCTCGTTGTTTATCAGCCTTGATTCAATCCCGGGCAAACCCCTTTCATTTCGAGGTTTTTCTGACAAAAATTCACGGCAAATTATTGAGCAAACAATTAATAATATAAAATTGCTTGTTTCCGCTGGTGTCAGCGTCGTTATTAACACCGTTGTAAATACCGAAAATATCGGCTACCTCAATGAGATGCATAACCTGATTAAAGACCTAAAAGTTGAAAGTTGGAGAATTGGCTTTCCAAAGATGACACCAGAATTTAAGATACATAGCGACAAGTTCAATGTAGAATGGAGTAGTGTCGCCGATAGTTGCTTTGTTTTATTACAGCGCCACCTGGCAAACGGTATGCCATTTCATCTTCAAATTGAATATCTTTTTAGAGAGGAGCTTTTTAAGCAAGGATTACAAATTCTATCTGATAAAGATTTTGTCTGTGATTATGAAGGTCGCAGAACGGAATGCTGTATTAAGCCAAATGGCGACGTAGTTTCTTGCGCTTACTGCTCCGATCTTCCACTGGGTAATATCAGAAAGTCATCTATTCGGGATATTTGGTATTCGCCCCAAATGGAAAGGGTGAAAACAATTAAAATTGGCGATGTAGCTGAGTGCAAAGAATGTAGACTTCGTAATCTTTGTGGCACAGGTTGCCGCGCAAATGCCTACTTTCTCCATGGTGATTTTAATAACGCTAAAGATGATTACGCCTGTTTAGCGGTTGGATTCTTTAAGAAAAAAGTCATTCCACTTCTGAAAGAGTATAATTTAATCAAGTAATGACTCAGGACAAAAATTAATAAAAATTATTATTAAATTATAATTAAGTATATGAGCGATTATGATATTTTTGCTAAATTCTACGATTCTGTTATGGGGGACAGGACAGCCGAGGCATTACATATTGAAAAATTGATAAAACAATACAACCCTGCGACTAAAAAAATTCTAGAATTAGGTTGTGGCACCGGAACATTTTTAAAATATTTTTCTGACCGCGACTACGATGTAGCAGGTATTGACCTTTCGGAGGAAATACTCGCTATCGCTCGGCGAAAGCTTCCCTGTGCTGATTTATCGCACCAGAATATGGCAACCTTTTCTTTATCAGAAAAGCATGATGCTATTTTATGCCTGTTTGACTCAATAAATCATCTTCTTGATTATTTTCCCCTTTTGAAATCTCCTCAACTGCTAA
>JBBTUZ010000053.1:0-1803 GCA_038063495.1 Patescibacteria group bacterium
GAAAAAATTTTGGAATTGATTCCGGAATCGCGGGTTAACGATGTCATTTATTTTAATCCGGCTGACATTGACTACCCGATAGCTTTCAACCCTTTGGAAGTGACCAACCCGGAATCTCGCCATCTGGTCGCCTCGGGCATTATGAGCGTGTTTAAAAAGATTTGGCCCGATGTTTGGTCGGCCCGAATGGAATATATTCTGAATAATTCCTTGTTGACTCTTTTGGAGTATCCCGGCTCTACTTTGTTGGGAATCATGCATCTCTTGGCCGACAAAGAATATCGGAGGAAAGTCGTGGAAAATCTTCAAGACCCGGTTATCAAAAGTTTCTGGCTGGATGAGTTCGCCCGCTACACCCAGCGTTTGGAAACCGAAGCCGTCGCGGCCATTCAAAATAAAGTGGGCCAATTTATTTCTAATCCTTTAATCCGCAATATTATCGGCCAGCCTCATTCTTCCATTAACATCCGAAAAATGATGGATGAAGAGAAAATTTTCATTGTTAATCTTTCTAAGGGAAAACTCGGGGAAGACAATTCTCGTTTATTGGGTTCTTTGATGATTACCAGTTTGCAGTTGGCGGCAATGTCTCGCAGCGACATCTTGGAAAGCCAGCGGAAAGATTTTTATCTTTATGTTGATGAGTTCCAGGATTTTGCCACTGAATCTTTTGCCAATATTTTATCGGAAGCCAGGAAATATCGTCTTTGTCTGATTTTGGCTCATCAGTATATTTCCCAGCTTACTTCCGGAGAAAACACTAAAGTGCGCGATGCTATTTTTGGCAATGTTGGCACCATGGTTGTTTTCCGGGTGGGAGCCGAAGACGCGGAAATTTTAGAAAAAGAATTTGAGCCGGAATTTTTAATTAACGATTTGGTGAATCTGGCTAAATTTAATATTTATGTCAAATTAATGATTGACGGCGTCGCTTCTCGGGCTTTTTCCGCCGAAACCATACCTTTAGAAAAAGCGGCGGCTGATAATCTTAAAGATGTGGTAATTGAAAATTGCCGTAATCGTTACGGAGCGCCAAAAGAGGCAGTTGGGCAAAGAATCGCCGAAGAGTGGATTACAAAAGCGTCAATTGAAGAAAAAATAATTCGCCGCGGAGAAATGCCTTTGGAAAAAGTTTTAACGCCCCAGCCTCCGCGCGAAGTTCGGCCGCCAATCGTTGCCGAAAGAGTCCCGAGAGGAAGAACGGAAGTAAATATTGAAGGCCTGCAAAAAGCGATAGAAGAAGCGCTCAAGGAAAAAGAAAAATAATTTTTATGTTATCTATTAATGATTTAAAACACGGCGTTATCGTGGTCATAGACGGCAGTCCCTATGTTGTTTCGGAGGTAAAGCATTTGCATATGGGCCGCGGCGGTTCCAGTGTTCAAACTAAGATTAAAAATCTTCAAACCGGCCAGGTTTTCAGCCGTAATTTTAAGCCAGCCGACAATTTTGAAGAAGCGGAAACGGAAAAAATAAAATCGCGTTTTCTTTACGAAAGCAAAGAAATTTATTGGTTCAATGAAATTGGCAACCCCAAAAATCGTTTTTCTTTCAAAAAAGGTGAATTGGGCGATGAATGCGTTAATTTTCTAAAAGCCAACCTGGAAGTAATCGCTTTAAAATTTAAGGACAAGATTATCAATATTGAATTGCCGGTTAAAATTGATTTCAAAGTGGCGGAAGCTCCGCCTTCTATCCGGGGCGACACGGCGCAGGGCGGCAACAAGCCGGTTGTCATTGAAACCGGCGCCAAAATCCTCGCTCCGCTTTTTATCAACGAAGGAGATATTATCAGAGTCAATA
>JBBTUZ010000054.1:0-1742 GCA_038063495.1 Patescibacteria group bacterium
AAAATAATGGAAGAAATTTTTAAGCTAGAGGTTCCCTTGAAAATTGATGTTAAAATCGGCAAAAACTGGGGAGAACTAAAAAATGAAAATAAAAATAAGTAGATTTTTTAGGCAACTGAAATTTTATTGCTATTTGCCGGAAATGAGGCCATTCTGGATTATTTTGTTTTTGATTGCGGTGGTGGCAATAATCAATCTGGTTTTCTTAAAGGGCGTTTGGGCTTTAATTATTTTGGGGATTTTGCTTGTTATTAGTTCTGTGATTTTTGCCGGCAATTTACGCTTGGCTCGTTCCAACTGGGAAGTCAAGGTTGAGCGCAACCAGCTCCACGATATTGTTGCCAATCTCAAAGACGGCTTGATTGTTTATGACCCCAATTTCAAAATTCAGATTTTCAATAAAGCGGCCGAAGCGATTTTCGGGATTTCAACGAAAGAAATCGTGGGGCAATATTTTAATCCGAATTTTGTTCAAAATTCCAAATACCAGCTTTTGGCTCAAGTGGTCTTCCCTTCGTTGGCGCCGATGATCCGGCGGCTTTCAGAGCCCGATGCCTGGCCGCAGGTAGCGGAGCTTTCTTTTGATAATTTATCGTTGAGGGTCAGCACTAATCGCGTTGATGACCCCAGTGGCCGGCTTTTGGGTTTTTTTAAAATCATTCAGAATCGCAGTCGGGAAAAAGAATTACTTCGTTCCAAGAGCGAATTTATCACGGTGGCGGCTCACCAACTAAGAACGCCTTTAACCGGCATTAATTGGGCGCTGGAAACGCTAAAAAACGACCCAAATTTAAAGCCCGAACATAAATCAATAGTCGGCGAAAGTCACGCCAGCGCCCAGCGATTGATGAAAATAGTCAATGACCTGCTGGATGTTTCTAAAATTGAGGAAGGGAAATTCGGTTATCAGCTGGAAAACGCCAATTTAATAGAATTCGTGGCGAATATTATGGCTTCGACCAATCTTGTGGCCAAAGAATTCGGCGTGAAGCTTTATTTTGACCAGCCAGCCGAGCCCGTTGTCGTGAAAGTGGACCCTCAAAGATTAAGCTTGGTTATGAGTAATCTTTTGGATAATGCCGTAAAATACAATGTTGAAAATGGCGAAGTGGTTGTAAAAATAGAAAAACTTCGCGATAAGCCTTTTGTTCAGGTTAGCGTCAAAGACACCGGTGTCGGTATTCCCGCGGAAGAAGTCGGAAAGCTTTTTGCCAAGTTTTATAGGGGCAGCAACGCGACGAGCTCTAATTCCGCCGGCAGTGGTTTGGGGCTTTTTATTGCCAAAAATATTATTCGCCGCCACGGCGGAGAAATTTGGGCGGAGTCAACTCTGGGCCGCGGCAGTGTTTTCTATTTTACTTTGCCCACCGACCCTAAATTGATTCCGCCAGCTGAAGTTTTCTACGAGGAAGAATAAGGGTTTTAGCCAACCCAACTTGCCTTCGAAAACCAGAATAATTTTGCTCCAGCGGCAAAATTTTCTTTGCCCTCGGCGCCCAAACTCCGCAAAGCGGAGACCAATCTTTGGACGCCTGCGGGATATTTTCTCAGACAAGTTGGTTGGCTCTTTAATTTTAGGCTAGTTATAGAAAAGTTTTGAATTAGTGGTGGTATAATTTTGTGATATGCCAGAGCTTCCCGAAGTTGAAACTACAGTCAGAGAATTAAAGAATAAAGTTATCGGAAGAAAAATCCTGAAAGTTTGTACGGATGTTGAAAAAATGTTCAAGCCGAATTTTTTG
>JBBTUZ010000055.1:0-1809 GCA_038063495.1 Patescibacteria group bacterium
AAAATATTTTCTATATTTTACCGGAACAAATAAATCAAATTCCCGAAAATAGCTATATTGTTATTTTAAAATAAAAAACCGTTTATTTTTCAATTATCTTTTGGATATTATAAGTTCCCAGCTTTTCCACCTCCACGAAACCCTGCATCGCCGCTTCCGCGAACCAACCGCTGTTCAAAAGATCAAAAATCCATTGATCGGCATAATCGGGATCGTCTTGATCCACTGCCGAACCCAGTCTTAAAAGCCATCTTCTGTTAAAAAATTCTTGCGACCCAAGCGGCGAAGCAATGATTATCGGCAAACCCAAGGCGGTGTAAAAAGAAAGTTCGCTGGGCTTAGTCCACAAAATATCGGTTTTTCTCAATTTTTGATTAAATTGAGAAAAATAATCATCTACGGTTTCGGCAAAAACTATTTCAATGTTTTTATCCAAATTATTTTCCAAGCCGATGATTTTTATATTTTCCAAAAAATATCTGTAAACATTTTTTCTGATGCCGGCCATTAAAATAACTTTTATTTCCTGATTTTTGATTTTTTTGGCCAAACTTTTAATGTATTTAATCACTATTTCTTTTTGCGCCCCGGCTCCCCCCACCGAAAACATAATCGTTAAAAGGTGATCGGATTCTTCAGGCAAAAGACCGACGTATTTTTCAATTAAAGGATAATATTCCTTGCGATAAGATTTTTGCGGGTCAAGATTCAAAAGCCGATGGCCCAAATCCATTTTCGCGATTTCTAAGTTTTCACTTCCTATATTCTCCAGAGGCAAAGGATAACCGGTTAAAAATATGTTCTCTTCCTTGGCTCCATAAAGCTTTAATCTCTCCACCACCCAAGAATTGGGAGCGAAATATTTTATCCTGCTTTGGGCCGGTTTTGAAGAAACCCAAACCCTGGCGATGTCAACATCGCAAACAACGCAATAAATATCGCCTAAATAATTAAAAAACTCGGCCATAAAAGCCGTCATAAAAAAAGTGCTGATTAAAGGCAAAGGATTTTTACCTAATTTTGTAATAAAATCTCTTCCCCAGCCGCTTTTAAGAAAAAAAGAGGTTAATTTCAAAGAGAAATTAGGTTTTGATAAATTCCTTTTGGGATAAAAACTAAGAATTTTTTTAAATTTCTCAAGAACGCCGAAAGCAATATTTCCGAGAAAAGGAAATTTTTTGAAATCAGAAATTGATTCATAAAAATTTTTAGCCAGCTTCCAAATTCCCCTGTCAACATCGGGGATCCCTTCGTAATTGTTAGCCATAATAACCTTGTCTTTAAAAGCGAGGCTTTTTAGGGAATATGCGGTTCTTTGGTGCCCATAGCCCATATCCACGGCGCTCACCCAAGCTTTTTTATTGTCTTTTATTAAATCATTAGACATTAGATATCAGACATTTTACAATAATATGATGTGTTTAGCCACGCCGAGCAAAGTAATAAAAATAGAGAAAGATTGGGCAGTTGTAGAAACGCCTCATCATTCGCATCGGGTCAGCACTTGTCTTTTGAAAAACGTCAAAATTGGCGACTATCTTTTTGTCCACGGCGAGCTAGCTGTGAACAAAATACCAAAACCCGAAGCCAAAAAAATATTGAAAATAATTCAAAAACTATAAATCACGAAATAAAGTCGCCAACAGCAAAAGAATAAATTTTCTGACCTGCCTGCCGGCAGGCAGGAACCCAAACGGAAGCGCAGATCCGACCGCGGTCGGAGCGTGAGCGGGTTGAAGAAAATTTATTCTTTGGCTGTTGGCCAAAATACGCATTTTGTAATTAAAAGTCAAAAATAGATATCTCTTT
>JBBTUZ010000056.1:0-8740 GCA_038063495.1 Patescibacteria group bacterium
TTCCAAATAAACATCGCAGAACTGGTGCCAAAAAAAATTATAAATTGCCCGCAAGGCGTGGCCGAACCGGAATTTTTCTATGTCATTGGCTACCGATTTTTGGACTATTTTAAATTGTTTGAGGATTTTCTTGTCAGCCATGGTTTTCGGCTTGGGCTCGTTGGTCGGTAGCTTGATTTTTGTCTTTTCGTTTTGCTGGATGACAAAACGGGCGGCATTCCAGATTTTATTGCAAAATTTCTTTCCGGCCAAAACCGCAGTTTCGTCCCAACGGACATCTTGACTGGACATTATTTGCCAGATAATTCCGAAACGAGTGGCATCGGCGCCAAAAATTTCAATTAAATCCAGGGGATTGGTTCCGGTGCCTAAACTTTTAGACATTCTTTTGCCTTCTTTGGTTAAAACGGTGGGATGGATAAAGGCTTTGGCAAAGGGTTCTTGATTAAGGAATTCTAATCCTGAAAAAATCATTCTGGTTACCCAGAGGTTAAGAATACCGCGATCTGTTATCAAAACGGCGCTTGGATAAAATTTCTTTAAATCATTTTTTGATAATTCCGCGAATGGCCAGAGAGCGGAAGAAAACCAGGTGTCCAGAACTTCTTCTGATTGTTTAAATTTGGCATCGCAGTGTTCGCACTTTGGTTCGGTTAAAGAAACTTTTATTTCAGCGCATTTCGCGGTATCTTTTTCGCGGTCTTGGCGAGGAACGCATTTCGGTTCATGAAACCAAACCGGCAATTGATGCCCCCACCAAATTTGTCGGGAGATGCACCAGTCTTTAATATTTTTCAGCCAGTCAAGATAAGTTTTTTCAAACTTTTTGGGAATGATTTCGGTTTTTCCGGAACGAACGGTTTTTTCGGCCATTTTCGCCAAAGCTGACATCTTCAAAAACCATTGTTGGCTGGGAAGAGGTTCTATTTTGGCCTGGCAACGGTAGCAATGAGCGACATTGTGCTGATAATCTTCTATTTTTTCAATTAAGTTTTGCTTGGCTAATTCTTCAATCACTTTTTCTCGAGCAATCGCAACCGACAGACCTTCAAAATTTGGGCCAGCTTCTTTTGTCATTTGAGCTCTTTCGCTGATAACTTGATAGGACGGTAGATGGTGCCGTTCGGCAATCTCGGCGTCTTTTAAATCGTGGGTCGGCGTTACTTTGACCGCGCCGGTGCCAAAATCAAGGTCAATGGTTTTATCGGCAATGATGGGAATTTCTCTATTTTGAATCGGCAAAATCACTTTTTGGCCAATTAAGTTTTGGTATCTTTTGTCTTGAGGATTGACGGCTACGGCCGCGTCGCCGAGCATTGTTTCGGGTCTCGTCGTGGCCACGATGATAAAATCATTTTCAGCAACAGGATTCTTGAGTGGGTATTTGAAATACCAGAGATGGCTTTTCTCTTCCTGGTATTCAATTTCTAAATCAGAAAGACTGGTTTGACAGCGGGGACACCAGTTAACGACTCTTTCGCCGCGGTAAATCAACCCCTTTTTATAATAATGAACGAAGGCTTTTTTAACTTCTTCGCTGTATTTCGGACTCATTGTAAAGCGGGCTCGCGACCAGTCGGCGGAAAGGCCGAGTTTTTTGAGTTGTCCTAAAATAATATTTCCGTATTTTTCTTTCCATTGCCAGACGGCTTCTATGAATTTTTCGCGGCCTAAATCAAAACGGCTGGTTCCTTGTTTTCGCAGTTCTTTTTCTACGGCATTTTGAGCGGCGATGCCGGCGTGGTCGGTGCCGGGCAGGCAAATCGCCCCCAGCCCCCGCATCCGCTTGAAACGGACCAAGATGTCAATAATGGTCGCGTTTAAGGCGTGGCCCATATGCAAAGAGCCGGTGATATTGGGCGGAGGCAAGAGGATGGCATAGTGTTTTTTTCCTTTAATCTTGTCTGGATTGAAATAACCGCTTTTTGACCAAAGCTGATAAATTTTTTCTTCAGTTTGTTTGGGATCGTAGGCTTTTTCCATTTAGATTCATTTTATTGTAATTTTTAAAGAAAATCTATATCGGGCTATTTTGATGATGTTATTTTTGAAAAAATTGCCAGAATATATTAAAATTTAAATAGAATCATTGAAAATTTAAGATGGAATGCTTGAGCGTGTTTTTAAAACAAAATCAAAAAAAGGAGGCGTGAAATGAAGCTGGGAAAACTTTTTGATCTATCCGTTAGGAATAAAAAGGCGTATTTTGTAATAGCGTGTTTAATTTTGACGGTGATTTTTTTGTCGCTTGATTCGGTATGCCCTGTAGTGCCCGTGATATTCGCAGTGTTAAGCTTGGTTGGTGTTGCCGCGAGCTAATACGAGCAGTTTGGCAAAAATAAAGAGCGTAGGAAAATTTTCTACGCTCTTTTTTATTTCGTCAAAAATTAAATAAAATTTATATCGCTTCTGGCCTTTAAAGGATATTTTTTATTCTTTAGATGGCTGAAATAAGCCGCTATCGCGGTCATTGCCGCGTTATCGGTGGTAAATTCCAAAGAAGGAGCTAGGAAATTTATTTTCTTTTTTCGGGCTTCTCTCCGAAAGTTTTGACGGAGCGCTTTGTTGTTGGCAACGCCGCCCGAAAGCAAAATTGACCGAGCTTTAAATTCTTTAGCGGCGCGAAAAGTTTTGGCTGTTAAAGCATCAATGACGGCCTCTTGAAAACCGGCGGCGGTGTCAGCTAAAAATCTTTTATCGCTCATGCGCCTCCGCTGAATAAAATCTAACCTCGCTCCTGACGAAAATTTGCCACCCAGCTCGCTTCGCTCGCGTGTCCCCGTCAAATTTTCTACTCGCTCGGAGATTTTTTGTTCAGCTTCGGCGATATTCGCTCCGAAAAGATTTTTAGCTTTGGTTTGGTTTTTTAAATAATACAAAACAGCGGTTTTTAATCCGGAAAAACTGAAATCGTAATTTTTTTGATAAATCATCGGCCGGGGAAAATTTACGGCGTTGGCGTTTCCCTGTTTGGCTATTTTTTCTAAATTGGGTCCGCCGGGATAGGGGAGGTTTAAAAGTCGGGCGACTTTGTCAAAAGCCTCGCCGGCGGCATCGTCTCTGGTTTCGCCGAGCTTTTTGTAATGGATTAGATCTTTCATTAGAAGTAAAATTGTGTGGCCGCCGGAAACAATTAAAGCAACGGCGGGAAAGATTTTTTTAGAATTTAGATTTTTTTGCGAAAGCAAAAAAGAGTAAAGGTGGCCTTCTAAGTGGTTAACGCCTAAAAGCGGTTTGTTCCGTTTTTTAGCCAAATCTTTGGCAAATTCAATACCCGTCCAGAGGCAGGGCTCTAGACCGGGGCCAACGGTTACGGCGATTAAGTCAGGGGATAGCCAGCAGCCACTAGTTGCTAGTTTTTTGAGAAGTATCGGAAGATTTTTGATATGCTCTCTTTTCGCCAAATTAGGCACAATGCCGCCGAAAGGCTGATGGATTTTTATCTGCGAAGCCACCAGATTTTTTAAAATCTTAAAACGGGGCTTTTTCAAGCCGCCCTTGGCTTCAATCAGGGCCAAAGCCGTTTCATCACAACTGGTTTCAATGGATAGAATTTTCATAATATACGAATTTAACCAAAAAAAGAGGATAATTTCAATAAAATTTGCGCCAATGGTATACTTCTAAATTAATGAAAACAAAACTTTTAGAAATTTTTCCGGGAGCTTTGGCTTGGCTGACTTTGGGAATTTTACTTTTTTTGTCTTTTAAACAGCCGGTTTGGGTAGCGGTTTTTATTATTCTTTTTGATTGTTATTGGCTTTTCAAAACCCTGTTTTTGTATCTGCATTTACAAACTAGCTTTAAGCAAATGCGGGCTAACCAGAAAATCAATTGGGCGGAGAAGCTTCAGGATTCAAGCCTCAATCTTCGGGCTTCAGGTATTTATCACCTGATAATTTTGCCGATGTATAAAGAGCCCTATGAAGTGGTTCGGGAATCTTTTTGGAGTTTTAAAAATGTTAATTATTCCAAGGAAAAATTGATAGTTGTTTTGGCTGTTGAAGCGAGAGCCGGGGAAGCCGCCTTAATTACGGCTCAAAAAATCAGAAAGGAATTTGAAAATGAATTTTTTAGATTTTTAGTCAGTTGTCACCCCGCTGATTTGGCGGGAGAAATTGCCGGCAAGGGAGCAAACGAAACCTGGGCGATTAAAGAAACCAAAAAATCAATCATTGACCCTTTAGGAATACCTTATGAAAATATTTTAGTTTCCGCTTTTGACGCCGATACCCAGGTTGGCCCGGAATATTTCGGAATTTTAACTTATAAATTTTTAACGGCGGAAAACCCCCAGCGTTCCAGTTACCAGCCTATTCCTTTTTTTGCCAATAATATTTATCAAGCTCCGGCTTTGGCGCGAGTGGTCGCTTTTTCCACCACTTTTTGGATGATGATGCACCAATCTTGGCCGGAGCGGTTAACCACTTTTTCTTCACATTCCATGCCCTTTAAGGCCTTGGTTGAAGTCGGTTTCTGGCAAACCAATATCGTTTCCGAGGATTCGCGAATTTTTTGGCAATTTTTTTTACACTACAATGGCGATTGGCGAGTAGAGTCCTTGTTTTATCCGGTTTATATGGACGCCAATGTCGCTTCAAGCTTCTGGCGAACGATTAAAAATCTTTATAAACAGCAGCGGCGCTGGGCCTGGGGAGCGGAAAACATTCCTTATGTTTTATCGGGATTTTTCGTAAGAAAAATTTCTTGGGGCAAAAAAATTTATCGGGGTTTTCATTTAATTGAAGATTTTCATTCTTGGGCGACCAACGCCCTGATTATTTTTATTTTTGGCTGGTTGCCGGTGGCGATCGGCGGCGAGAATTTTGACATCAGCCTTCTTTCTTATAATTTGCCTAGAGTAACCAGTTTTATTATGACTTTAGCCAGCGCGGGCATAGTCACCTCCGCCGTTCTGGCGCTTTCTCTCCTGCCGCCCAAGCCGACAAAAATGAAAACCAGGCATTATTTTTTATACCTGGCTCAATGGATGCTAATGCCTTTAACTTTAATTATTTTAGGTTCCTTGCCCGCTTTAGAAGCTCAAACGAGATTAATGGCAGGCAAGCGATTTCACTTGGATTTTTGGACAACGCCCAAAAGCCGTTCAAAAATAGCGGGTTGAGTTTTGGCTAACTCGGCTAAAACTTTGCGGTCAAGTTTAATGTTGGCTTTTTTTAGCTGGTCAATAAATTTGCTGTAGCTAAGACTTTTTTGGCGAACGGTGGCGTTGATTTGAGTTTGCCAAAGTCGGCGATAATTTCTTTTCTTTTCTTTGCGGCCGCGAAAAGCGTGAGTCCAGGCGTGAAGCAGAGCTTCTTTAGCCGCTCTTTCTTTTGCTTTACGGTCCCAGCGATAGCCTTTGGTGTATTTGAGAGTTTTTGCTCTTTTTTTGCGGGAAATAATTCCTCTTTTAACTCGGGTCATAGATGTTTTTTTATAAATTTTTCACCATGCAAAAGCCCTCTTAAGTTTTTTCTTCGTTTTCTTTGGGTAGTGCTTTTTTTAGCTCGGCAATGACCCAAGCCCATCGCTTTTCTTAAGATTTTTCCATTTTTGCTGATCTTGATTCTTTTGGAAAGACTTTTTTTCATTGGTTTGATTTTTTATTTGCTTACTTGGACTACGAATCCCCGGCCGATAAATCTTGGTTCCATGGTAATTTTGTGGGGGATTTTAATTATTTTAAGGAATTCTTTAAGTTTTAAAAGCCCCCATTCTCTATTATATTTTTCCCGGCCTTTCAGAAACAGATTGATTTCCACTTTATGGCCGGCTTGTAAAAATTTTTCTACCAGTGCCGCTTTGACTTCTAAATCATTTTGAGCGGCTCGCGGGCTGATTCTAACTTGTTTCAGCTCGGCGATTTTTTTCTGGGCCAGTCGTTGTTTTTTCCATTCCTTCTCTTTCTGATATCGTAATTTATCAAAACTAATTATTTGAGCTACCGGCGGTTTGGCTGTTGGAACAATCTCTATTAAATCCAGATTTTTTTCTTTGGCCAAATTCAAAGCCGCCTCTCTCGGCATTACCCCTATATGAGCCCCGGCATCATCAATCACTCTTAATTCTAGGGCGGTAATTTGATTGTTAGCGCGATAATTAATAGTTGTTGATAATTATCTTAGTGGAAATGGCGGGAATTGAACCCGCGTCTGACGTTATTTTTATAAAATTTCTACAGGTTTAGCCGAGTTAAGATTAAGAGCAATGAACTGAAGCTCGGCGAAATATTCATAACTCTTTGCCGAATTTATTTTGACTGATTTCTTCGGCAAAGAAACCAGTTATAACTTGATGGTTGACACCGCTTTAATCTATCAAGTTTCAATCAAGCGATGCCCGCTTAGGCAAAAGCCAGAGCAGGAGTCAAATTGTTTTTGACAGTTGTTTTTGACCCGCTGATTAACAAGGTGACGGATCGTCCTTAACCTGCTGTTTTATAAAAGTACCGCCATCGAAACAAAATCATTCCCTTAATCTTTCTTGGATTTGGCGTTGAGCATCTCGTTTTTTGATGAATTCTCTTTTGTCGTATTCTTTACGACTTTTGGCCAATCCAATCGCAATCTTGATTCTGCGGTTTTTAGTATAAACCTTGAGCGGCACTAAAGTCAAGCCTTTCTCCTTGACGCGGCCCATCAGATTTTTTATTTCCGAGGCTTTCACCAGCAACCGCCGAGTCCTTTTGGTGTCGTAATCCGAAGGGGCATTCTTGGGTTGATAGGCCGGAATGTCGGCGTTAAGAAGCCAGAGCTGATTATCTTTGATAACGGCATAAGAACCGGCTAAATTGAGGTGGCCGGTTTTTATGGCTTTGACTTCAAAACCTTTCAGCTCAATCCCTGCTTCATAAGTTTCCAGGATTTGATAGTCAAAATAAGCCCGTTTGTTAGTAGAAATATCCATTTGTTTTAAGTATGCTTTGAATTAGGAAATGCGCATTTTTGCCAACCGCCAAGAATAAATTTTCTTCAACCCGCTCACGCTCCGACCGCGGTCGGAGCTGCGCTTCCGTTTGGGTTTCAGAAAATTCATTCTTTGGCGGTTTGCGGCTTTATTTCGTAATTCAAGGTAAGTATAATTGAATTGATGCTTAAAACAAAAATTGCCGATTGTCTTAAAAAAGTTATCAAAGAATCGTTGCCGATTGAAATCTTTGTTCCGGAAAATGAAAAATTCGGACATTATTCCACCAACGCGGCTTTGCGGCTGGCGAAAATTTTAAAAAGAAACCCGATGGAAATCGCGGAAGAAACGAGCTCAAAGCTCAAAGCTCAAAATTTGAAATTTTTTGAGAAAATTGAAGTGGCGGCGCCGGGATTTATTAATTTTTGGTTGACGCCGAAAGTTCTGCAAAACGAACTTAAGGAAATTTTAAAACAAAAAGAAAAATACGGAAGTTTAAAATTAGGCAAGAATAAAAAGATAAATATTGAGTTTATTTCGGCTAACCCCACGGGTCCTTTAACCATCGGCAACGGTCGGGGCGGTTTTTGCGGAGATGTTTTGGCGAATGTTTTAGAAAAAGCGGGCTATGAAGCAGTCAGGGAATATTACATTAACGACACCGGCGAGCAAATAAAAAAATTAGGACATTCAGTTTTGGGAGACGAACAAGCGGTTTACGAAGGCGATTATATTGAAAATTTGCGGAAAAATATCGCGGAAAAAAATCCGGTGAAAGTCGGGGAAAAAGTGGCGAAGATAATTTTGGAAGAAACAATAAAACCGGCGGTTAAAAAAATGGGGATAAGGTTTGATGAATGGTTTTCCGAAAAAAGTTTGTATAAGAACCAGGCGGTTGAAAAAACGATCAATGAGCTTGAGAAAAAAAATCTAATATATAAAAAAGAAGGAGCGATCTGGTTTCAATCAACAAAATTCGGAGATGACAAAGACCGGGTATTGATAAAAGCAGACGGAGAAAAAACATATTTCGCGTCAGACATCGCTTATCTGAAAAATAAGTTTGAAAGAAATTCTGACAAGTTAATTATTTTTTTAGGAGCAGACCATTTTGGTTATATCGGCAGAATGAAGGCCGCCGCTGAAGCGCTGGGCTATAAAAAAGAAAATCTTGTTTTTATAATCATCCAATTAGTCCGGCTTCTTAAAGAAGGAAAAGAAGTCAGGATGTCCAAAAGAACCGGTTCTTATGTAACAATTGATGAATTGATTGACGAAGTCGGTTTGGACGCGGCCCGATTTTTCTTTTTGATGAGTTCGCCGGATACCCATATGAATTTTGATTTAGATTTGGCTAAAGAACAATCGTTAAAAAATCCGGTTTATTACGCCCAATACGCGGCTGTCAGAATTCAAGGAATTCTTGCTAAGCTAAAAAATTCTGCCAAAAGTAAATCTGCCAAAGACGGGAAAATAGATTTTAATTTACTAAACACCGTTGAGGACATAAATTTAACGCGGATGTTGGCGAGATTTCCGGAAATCGTGGAAACGGCGGCTGAAAATTACAATCCCCAAGCTTTGGTTCGGTTTGCTTTGGATTTAAGCCGCGAGTTTCATAATTTTTATGAAAAGGAAAAGATTATCGGCGAAAAGCAAGAATTGGTAGCCAGCCGTTTAGAATTGATAAAAGCCGCTCAAATAGTTTTCAAAAACCTATTTAATCTTTTGGGAATAAGTTTGCCCCAAAAGATGTAAAAAGCTATAATTGCCTTAATGGCTTCGGCTTTGGTTTATCTCGGCAATCGTTTTTTTTATCGTCTTGGCGAAT
>JBBTUZ010000057.1:0-1002 GCA_038063495.1 Patescibacteria group bacterium
GCATCCCGCTCGTTGGATAAACGAAGAGGCTAAAAAAGTAGCCGGCGCGGAAGTTGAATTACTGGACTTGCGAGACTACCCTCTTCCGTTTTTTAACGAGCCGGTTTCTCCAGCTATGGTTAAGGGCGATTATTCTAATGAAATTGTCAGGAAATGGGCGCGAAAGATAGCGGAAGCAGACGCTTATATTATCGCGACGCCGGAATACAATCACGGTTGCCCCGCTGTTTTAAAAAACGCGCTAGATTCTATTTATCAAGAATGGAATAACAAGCCGGTTGGTTTTGTTAGCTGGGGCGGAGTGGCCGGAGTTCGTTCGGTGGAGCAGTTGCGGCAGGTTGCTATTGAATTGCAAATGGCGCCCATCAGAAACGCCGTTCACATTTCCTCTTTTTGGACATTGCTTGATGAAAGCGGACAGTTAAAACCGGGGGCGTTTGATTCGTTAAAAGGTAGCGCGGAAATTTTTTTTAATCAGCTTATGTGGTGGGCGGAAGCTTTGAAAAAAGCCCGCGAAAATAAACAATTATGATATACGACCTTATTATTATCGGTTCCGGCGCGGCCGGGCTTTCGGCTGGCATTTACGCCGGGCGGTATCTTATGCGCGCTCTTGTTCTTGGCAAAGAATTTGGCGGCGAGACCGCGAAAGCCGGCGACATTCTAAATTATCCGGGGTTTCAATCCGTTGACGGTTATGAGCTTGTGAATTTGATGAAACAACAAGCGGCAAAATTAAACGTTGAAACAATTGACGCGGAAGTCGCGAGCATCACGCGGCAAGGACACCGCTTTACTATTGTTACTGATAAAAAAACTTATGAAGCCGGCGCTGTTATTCTTGCCGTCGGAGCGGAGCGTCGCCGTCTTGGGTTGCCGAACGAAAAAGAACTCACCAGCCGCGGCGTTCATTATTGCGTAACTTGCGATGGGCCGGTCTATGCCGGCAAAACCATTGCCATAGTTGGCGGCGGAGATTCTTCGGTAAGAGGAGCGATTCTC
>JBBTUZ010000058.1:0-6924 GCA_038063495.1 Patescibacteria group bacterium
ACGGCGGTCCCGATGCCGGCCTTTATGAATCAGGTTCTAATCTCAACCTGGCTAATTTCCAGAGAGGCTTGGTTGGCTATTGGAAGATGGATGAAGTGAGCGGAACGACGGCCGATGATTCTTCGGGGAGGAACAATAACGGAAATGTGGCAGGCGCGATAACACGAAGATCGGGCAGTGAATGCGTAAACCAAAATTGCGTTGAAACGGCTTTGGGTGGAAACATAACGATTCCATATAATCCTTCTTTAAATTTAACCACCAATGTTACCTATGCCCATTGGATTAAAATCAAAACGGCCGTACCGGCTTCTAGTTGGCCATACTCGTTAGGCAACGATTCTCATAGATATATCGCCTTGCGTTCTAGCTCTAATGGCGCTAGTTGGATGTTTGAATATGGCAGAAATAATCCTACATGCGACGGCAATTCGTTTACAGGTACCGGCAGTGGAAGTATGGGCACGAATACATGGCACTATCTCGCGATGACCTATGACGGATCAAATATTAAAATTTATTTAGACGGCGCTCTCGCAAGTAATAATAATTTTTCTTTGGGTTTCTGCAACAATCCCTCATCGTCTTATTATATAGCCCAGGGTTCGGCTTCACCCGGCGTATATCTTGTTGATGACGCGCGTATTTATAACCGGGCATTGTCGGCTACTGAAATAAGCGCGATTTATAACGCCACTAAGTAAAACTTCGATTTACGAGTTGAGCAAGGCATATTTTTAAAATCCCATGGCAAGAATTTTAACCAAAGAAATTATAAATAAAGAAGATCAGGAAGTTGAATTGATGGGCTGGGTGGCGGTCAGGCGAAACCACGGTAAAATTATTTTCATTGATTTGAGGGACATTGGCGGCGTAGCCCAAGTAGTTTTTGTGCCCAAGGACAATAATTTATACCAGCTGGCGGACAGTTTGCGGTCGGAGTGGGTTGTTAAAATTTCCGGAACAGTCAAGCGGCGGCCGACCGGCATGGAAAATCTAAATTTAGAAAACGGCCAATTTGAAATCCAAGCTAATGCCTTGGAAATTTTAAGTCAATCCGAAACTCCGCCTTTTCCTTTAGACACCGACGGTTATGAAGTTAACGAAGATATTAGAATGAAATACCGGTATTTGGATTTAAGACGCCAACGGCTTCAAAAAAACATCAGAATTAGAGCTAATGTTGTAAAATTTATTCGTGATTTTTTAACCGGAAAAGGATTTCTAGAAATAGAAACTCCTTTGTTGGGCAAATCAACCCCTGAAGGAGCCAGGGATTATCTGGTGCCTTCCCGTTTGGAACCGGGGAAATTTTACGCCTTGCCTCAATCGCCCCAACAGTATAAACAGCTTTTAATGGTAGCGGGCTTTGAGAAATATTTTCAAATAGCTCGCTGTTTTCGCGATGAAGACACCAGAGGCGATCGCCAGCCGGAATTCACCCAATTGGATATAGAAATGAGTTTTCCTCAAGAGGAAGCTATTTTAGCTTTTATGGAAGAGCTTTACATTGAAGCCGTTAAAAAAATATTTCCGCAAAAACGGATTACGGAAATTCCTTTCCCCCGGATTGATTATCAAGAGGCGATGACAAAATATCAGAGTGATAAGCCTGATTTAAGAAAGGACAAGAACGATCCTGATGAGCTGGCTTTTGCTTTTATAGTTAATTTCCCGATGTTTGAATGGAAAGAAACCGAAAAAAGATGGGACGCGGTTCATCATCCTTTTACCCAGCCGAAAGTGAAAGATTGCGCGGAGTTTGAAAAAGTTTTTAAAGAAAGTCCGGGGAAAATTTTAGCCCAACAATATGATTTTGTTTTAAACGGTTACGAGGTCGGCGGAGGTTCAATAAGGATTCACGATCCTAAATTACTTCAGGCGGTTTTTGAAGCGATGGGGAACAGGGCGGAAGATGTCCAAGAAAAATTTGGTCATTTGCTTGAAGCTTTTGAATACGGAGTGCCGCCTCACGGGGGCATTGCTTTGGGGTTAGACAGAATATTGGCGATTTTACTCAACGAACCCAACATCCGCGAAGTTATCGCTTTTCCCAAAACAGGCGATGGCCGCGATTTAATGATGTCGGCTCCTTCAGAGGCGCAAGCGCGGCAACTAGACGATCTTTGTTTGAAAATTGTTAAAAAAGATAGTTAATATTGACAAAAATATTTTACCGTGGTAGTATCTAATAAGCGAAAATCGCACTTTTAAAATCAAAAACTTCAACCTATTTTGAAAGGAGGTGGCGGTTATGGAAAATTATTACCGTTGGATACATCATCTTGTTGATTTAATGATTGCAGAGCTAGAGGAAGAGTTCGGGAAAGATTTTATTCGCGACGAAGAACTTACTCAAGGGGCAATCGAGCATTGTAAAGAAATGATGCGGCGCGGCGCTTCTTATCAATCACCCGTGAGTTTAAGGGGCCCGGCGTTGGCTGAAGCGGTTGATGGGGTGATCACATTTTATGAGGATTATTCTATCAAGGAGGCTGCTAAAAAAATAGCCCATAGACTAATAAAGTCACATGAGCATCATGGGGCATTGCGCTTTTATTCGGTCATAGGCGCAAATATAGCGGTTAAGGAAATTAAATTCGGGGAAGTGGTTCTCTATGCCACTTTGCGATTAAAAAAATGATTTTTGGTTTTTAAAAGAGCTCGTTTGAGGAGCTCTTTTTTATTTTTAGGAAAATCAAAAGCCTCGCTTTTGATTGAAATCCTGATAAAAAATCAGGTGGGTAGACTCAATTCCGATCCGAAAACCGGAATAATTCGTCCTCCCATAGAAATTAAATTGTGCAGGATTCAACCTTGGCGAGGCATCTGTATTATAACAAAATTTGAAACAAATTCAAGGCGTTATCGGAGGTTTGTTTTGCCACCTCTTCTAAAGAAAGATTGCGAATTTCAGCTATTTTTTGGGCTATATGTTTAACATAAATCGGTTCGTTTCTTTGGCCGCGGTGAGGAGCAGGCGCCAAATAAGGACAATCGGTTTCAATCAGGATTTTTTCAAGAGGCAGGTTTTTAATAATCTCGTCGTAAGCGGAAGAATAAGTGATAATGCCGGTGAAACCCAGAAGCAAGCCTAATTCCAAATATCGGTTTGCTTGTTGATGATCACCCGTGAAACAATGAATAACTCCTTGTAATTTATAATTTGAAGATTGCGAAGCAAGTAATTTTAATAAATCTTCGTGGGCTTCGCGGCAGTGAATAATTATCGGTTTTTTTATTTCTTGGGCCAGCTCCAAATGTTTAAGGAGAATTTCTTTTTGGCGGTCTTTGTTCTTTTTATTATGAAAATAATCCAGGCCGGTTTCGCCGATAGCCGCCACTTTATTGGAATTTTTAGCTAAAGTTAGATATCTTTGGTAATTAAAAACTTCTTTTTCAATATCAGCGGGATGGAGCCCGACGGCCGCCCAAGCTCCTTTTTCGTATTCGTTGGCGATTTCTACGGCTCGTTGGCTAGTTTCGTATTGAGAGCCGGCGTTGATTAACCAAATGTTATTTTCAAAACAACGCTCAATAATCCGATGATAATCTTTTTGAAAGGGTTTGAAATTAAGATGGGCATGCGAATCAAAAAACATAATTTTCATTTACTATTGTAATTTAACGATCGTAGAATTACAATAGTAAAATAATAATTGTCATAATAATTTTAAATGGGCAATTTAAATAAATTTTGGCAGTTTTATTATGGAAACAAACAAAACCTCCGCAAAAATGGAGGTTTTTAAAAAAATTTATTTTAAAGAGCGTGGTCAGGGTGGGAAGGATTCGAACCTCCATCTTTCGGTTTCAAGCCCTCGCGCCAATAGTGGATAGGTATCCTTTTACAGGATACCCTTTGTTTTGCAATCCGCTAATTGGCGTGGGGCGAACCAATAGCTTTACCTAACGGGTATTAAGCTACACCCTGGTTAATGTTAAAGATCAAGACGATTTTTATTTAATGGGGGATATAATTCTTTGTCTATTTCCCTTTCAAAGCACGCTTTTCCGGCGTTATGCTGCCAGTTTTGACTATAGCCGCCGTCTATTGGCTTGGCCGGAACAGCTGACTCTGTATTTTGAGAATCGCTGGCTAGGCCAAACACGGCGCAAAGTTCAAATGATTCAGGGCCATTGACGCTGTAAGCGTATGGTTCGCCGGTCAACGGGTCGGTTGGCGCTTTGTAGCCGCTAATGCTGTTTTCCAAAGCAGAGAGATTTTCAGGCAGGACTCTTTTGTTGGTCCAGTAATTTACAATTTCAAATTGGATATTCTGCAAATTATTTATTCTTTGCTGGTCAAAGCGCCTGATTCTTTCTTGAGCGGGAGAACCGATAATGAAAAACCCGGTTATGACGGTCATCGCCACCAAGCCGGAAACAACCCAAACAAAATATTTTAGTTTTTTATTGGCGGAAGGAAATTCTCTTCTTGAATCCCAAAGATAATAACCGAAAATTAAGCTAGCCAAGAAAAGCACGGCCAGAGATTTTAAAATAAAGCGGATTGTGATTTCGCCTCCCAGAAAACTCCGGATGATGCTTATCAGGTCGCCGATTATAATAAGGCCCGCTATAAAAAGAGTGAAATAAATAAGCCATTTTCTTATTTTCATATTTCTTGTCTCCGGCTCTTTTTTATAGTTCTTGTTTAAAAACCAAGAAATCCAGATTAAAGCGGGGAAAACGATAATAATGAAAGAAATTGAAAATCTTATCAAATCTTGATAATGAGAAGTTTGGTAATAACCGAACTGGGCAAGCTTATCCGGCGCTAAAATATTTATATATTGAAAAACGAGAGTGAGGAAATTAGCCGCGCTTGAATAAAGCATAATAACGGCGAATAAATGAAGAAAGACATGTTTAGGGGACACTTTTGTTTGGCTTGGGTTTTCCATTTAGATTTTTCCTATTAAGTCCGGGCTGGGTTTGAGCGTATCTTTTCCCGGTTTCCAGTTCGCGGGGCACACATTGCCTTTGTGATCGCGGACAAATTGCGCCGCTTCCAGTTTGCGCATTGTTTCGTCAATGCTTCGGCCGATGCTGTTGTTATGAATTTCAATAGTTTTAATAACGCCATCGGGGTCAATAATAAATGTGCCGCGCAATGCCAGGCCCTCCGCGTCAATGTAAACGCCAAATTGGCGAGCGATATTGCCTGTTGGATCGGCCAGCATCGGATATCGCACCTTGGCAATCGCGGGAGAAATATCATGCCAAGCTTTATGCGCGAACGCCGTGTCAGCGCTGATGCTCATCACTTCGGCGCCTAATTTTTGAAACTCCGCGTAATGCGCCGCCGCGTCTTCCAGCTCTGTTGGGCAAACAAACGTAAAATCGGCGGGATAAAAAATGAGCACGACCCATTTCCCGCGATAATCGGAAAGCTTTATTTTTTTAATTTCGTTGTTCTGGTAAGCGTCCAGTTCAAAATCAGGAACTACTGTATTAATGGTTGCCATAGGTAAAATAATAACTTATTTGTGTTAGATATGCCACCGATATATTGAGAATCATTCTATCAGCAAATTTTTGATTATTTTTATCATTACTTCTTTTTCCTTCGGATCACTTTCGGCGATTAAAAGCGTCAACGCCACCAAAGCATTATCGTTAATTTTTCTCTCCCCGGATTTTTTATAAAGATAATCGCATTTGTTCAAGAAATAAATAAACAAAAACGCTCCTGTCCGCTTGTTGCCGTTGGAAAACGGATGGTCTTTGATGATTAAATAAAGAATATGCGAGGCTTTATCTTCAGTCGCCGGGTATAACTCTTTACTCCCGAATGTCTGACGCAATCCTTTGATAATGCCTTCAAAACTACCATCCCTTTCTTGGCCAAACAGATCGCCCGCTTCTTTTTTAGCGGATAAATTTTTTTTAAGTTCCACGATGATATTCACGCAGGTCTTGTAATCTAAAACGAATTTTGTTTTCTGCCCTTTTGGGTCCGCCAGTTGCCCCCTGTCATACTGCTCAAGCAAAGATAATGCCTTTGAATAATCCGCCAGTAAATTTGAAATTTCCATTTCCTGCCCCGAGAGCATTTCTTTTTTTGGTTGTTTTCGCGCGTTATTTTTTTTGCCGGCTTTATTCATATTTTTATTTCTTCCATATTTTTACCTCCAAAAACTTAATTTCTCGCTTTATTTTTTGACTTTTTAGTTTATCCGCACCCACCAATTATTGACTTTTAATATTTTAATATGCTATGTTTGAATTGTAGGAGTAATCCTACTAATCACGCGGTCCCGCCAAAAGCGGGATTTTCGCTTTTTATATAAGCCCTTTTGCCGGTATAAAACTTACCAAAATCAATATACTTGTCTTTAACTTTAATATTATGCAGTTCTCCCGCCACTTTACCGCGGACACCGACAACACCAATTTTCTTTCCTTTAATTTTCAAACGTTCCAAGGGAGCGTATAGATCAGAATCACCGGAAAAAAGCAAAACTGCGGTAAACTTTTCTGTGTCATCTAACATATCCATTGCCATTTCAACATCAAAATTACACTTAGATTCTTCAATAAACATTCCCGATTTTTGCAACTCATCTATTAACTCTTGAATTTTATTTTTCACGCCCCCATCAAATAATGTAAGCGTTTTTCGCTGGAAAAACATACCCTCCCGAATTGTTTTTAGGATGAATTTCATCGGCTTCGTTTTCAAAATTGCTCCGGTCTTTTTTATGCGATTATGAAAAGCTTCCGAATTTTTATTATCTCGCGGATTAAATCCATAATATATTTTTACTTCCTTTATATTTTGAAAAGTAAAAAGTTGATCAATCACATCTTCAATTCTAAATTTCCAGCCCAAAACATCTTGCCAATGGAACATATTGGTTAAATCTAAATACACAAAAATGGCTGTTTCTCGGTTTATCCATTCAAGATAATCTTCTC
>JBBTUZ010000059.1:0-6930 GCA_038063495.1 Patescibacteria group bacterium
GAAGCATTCGATTTTCGTTGGTAACGATCACTTCCGGCGCTTTTAATTCAATGAGTTTTTTCAGTCTATTATTGCGATTGATAACTCGGCGATAAAGATCGTTAAGGTCGGAAGTGGCAAAGCGGCCGCCGTCTAAAGCAACCATTGGTCTTAAATCCGGCGGCAAAACCGGCAAGACGGTCATAATCATCCATTCGGGCCTGATGCCTGATTTGATTAGTGATTTTATTAAGTTGATGCGCCGCGAGATTCTGGTTCGGCGATTAAAATCTTTCGTTTCTTCCAATTCTTTTTCTGATTGACGCGCTAAAGTTTTAAGGTCGGTTTTTTCTAAAATTTCTCTGATGGCGCCAGCGCCTGATTTAGCTTCAATAACCGATTTGCCAAAACGCTTGATTAAGTCAAGATATTCATTTTCATTTAAAATCGTTCCCGGTTTGATATTTAAAGCAAGCAGTTCTTTCTTTTTTGATTCAAAATCACTGCCCTTTTCATTGATAGCGGTAATAATATAAGAGGTGTAATAAATGACTTTTTCTAATTTAGGCAACGGCGTATCAAGGATTAAACTCAACCTTGAGGGGACGCTTCTCATAAACCAGGCGTGAGCTACCGGCGCGGCCAAATTGATATGGCCCATGCGTTCGCGTCTAACAAGCGAACGAGTAACTTCTACGCCGCATTTGTCGCAAACCACCCCTTTGTAGCGAATTTTTTTATATTTGCCGCAATAACATTCCCAGTCTTTGGTTGGGCCGAAAATTCGTTCTGAAAAAAGACCGTCTTTTTCGGGCCGTTGAGTGCGATAATTTATGGTCTCGGCTTTAATAATTTCTCCGAAAGACCAAGCGGTAATTTTTTCAGGCGAAGCCAGTTTTACGGAAATAGCTTGAATATCGTTAAGATCTTTTTCTGTTTTTTCTCTAATACTGGACGAATGTTCTTCGGATCTAATTATCTCAACATCTAAACCAAGGCTTTTAATTTCATTTACTAAGACATTAAAAGAGGCCGGCAAGCTGGGTTTTTTTATTTTTTCACCTCTAATGATTGATTCAAAAGCGGAAGAACGGCCCATAACATCGTCTGATTTAATAGTCAGCATTTCTTGCAAAGTATGACTGGCGCCGTATCCTTCCAAAGCCCAGACTTCCATTTCTCCGAATCGTTGGCCGCCAAGCCGAGCTTTGCCGCCTAAAGGCTGTTGAGTGATGAGAGAATAGGGCCCGGTGGAACGCATATGGATTTTGTTTTTAACCATATGATCCAGTTTCATCATATAGACATAGCCCACCGTTATTGGGCTTCTAAGGGGTTCTCCGGTTCGGCCGTCAAAAATCTTTACCTTGCCTGATTCCGGCAAACCGGCTTTCACGAGTTCTTCTTTGATTTGCGTTTCGGAAGCGCCGGTAAAAATCGGAGAAACGGCTTGATAGCCTAATTTTTTGGCGGCAAAACCTAAATGGGTTTCAAGAATTTGACCAATGTTCATTCGGGAAGCGACGCCTAAGGGGTTAAGAATGACATCAACCGGCGTTCCGTCTTCCAGGTAGGGCATATCTTCAATAGGCCTGATTTGAGAAATTACTCCTTTGTTGCCGTGGCGGCCGGTCAGTTTATCGCCGGCTTGAACATTGCTTAATTGGGCAACCTGAATTTGAATTCTTTTAATGACGCCGGGGTCAAGCTGGTCTCCTCTTTCTCGCGAAGAAATTTTTATTCTAATAATTCGTCCTTGTTCTCCGTGAGGCATAGTCAGGGAAGTGTCTTTAACATCCCGGGCTTCTTCGCCGAAAATGGCTCTTAATAATCGCTCTTCAGAAGTTAATTCCGATTCTCCTTTGGGAGAAATTTTGCCGACCAAAATATCGTCAGGATAAACTTCCGTTCCGACTCTGATAATCCCCTCCTCATCAAGGTTTCTTAATTTGTCTTCAGAAACATTGGGAATATCAGGAGTGGTGATTTCCGGACCAAGTTTGGTCTCTCGGATATAACAGTAATAATCTTCAACATGAATAGAACTGAAACGATCGTCGCGAACCACTTTTTCAGAAAGAACAACCGCGTCTTCAAAATTAGCTCCTTCCCATGGGATAAAAGCCACCAGAAGATTTTGTCCCAACGCCAATTGGCCGTTATCTACTGAAGAAGCGTTAGTCAGGAAGTCTCCCTTTTTTATTTTTTGTCCTTTTTTAACGGCTGGATATTGGGAAATACAAGTTGATTGGTTGGAGCGTTTAAATTTAATTAAATTAAACTTTTTTATTCCAGAACTAGTTTTTAATTCAATATGGTCGGCGTCTACGGCGGTAATTTCGCCGTCAGCGGGAGCAATAATTATTTGCTGGGAATTTTCGGTAATTTTTCCTTCTAAACCGGTGCCAACCAGCGGCGCTTCCGGCTTAACCAGCGGAACGGCTTGCCGTTGCATGTTTGAGCCCATCAGCGCCCGGTTGGCGTCATCATGTTCAATAAAAGGAATCAAAGAAGCGGCTGGGCTGAAAACCTGATGCGGAGCGGCGTCAATAAAATCAATTTCTTCTTTTAAGCAGGTCCCGGGCTTGCCTTTTATTCTAGCCTTAACAGTGGAGTCCACGATTTTGCCTTTTTTGTCAATTTCAATGGCGGCGTGAGCAATGTTGCATTTTTCTTCGTCAAAAGCATTCAACCAGATCACTTTAGAACCGATAACGCCTTTTTCTACTTTATAATAAGGAGCTTCTAAAAATCCGAATTCGTTTGTTCGGCTGAAATTAGCCAAATGGTTCACTAACCCGATGTTGGCTCCTTCGGGAGTTTGAATGGGGCAGATGCGTCCATAGTAAGAACGGTGAACATCGCGAACTTCAAATCCGGCTCGTTCTCTAGTTAAACCGCCGGGGCCTAAAACTGAAAGTAAGCGTTTATGCTCTAATTCCGCCAAGAAATTCACCTGGTCCATAAATTGAGAAAGTTGGGAAAGCATAAAAAACTCTTTCACTACGGCTATCAAAATTTTGGGATTAGTTAATTGAGTCGGCATTGTTATCTCCGCGGCGTCCAATGTTGACATCCGATCTTGAATAACTTTTCGCATTCGGGCAAAACCAACTCTTAATCTGTTTTGAACTAATTCGCCGACCGCTCTTACGCGGCGATTGCCGAGATGGTCAATGTCGTCTCCCTCCGCCGTTTGATCGTTATTAAGTTTGGTGATTTCTTTAATAATGGCGATCAAGTCTTCTAATTTGAGTTGTCTTGAATTTTCTTTAAGGTCCAGTCTTTGGTTAACTTTAAAACGACCAACCGGAGAAAGGTCGTAACGATCAAAACGGGAAAACATCGGCTGAATTAAAGAGCGAGCGTTGTCGGCCGTGGCTAAATCGCCGGGACGCAATCTTTTATAAATTTCAACATAAGATTCTTCTTCGTTAGTGGCGACATCTTTTTCAAGAGTCGGTTCAATTGACTTGCCGAAAGTTTTTAGTATTTCTTCGTTAGAAATTAATTTTTTCTTGCCGTCAGCCGCGGCAAAAATTCGCAAAAGGCTGGTGATGGGCACCTTTCTTTTCCGGTCTATTTTGACACCGATAAAGCCGTTTGATTCTGATTCTATTTCCAGCCAAGCGCCCCGATTAGGTATAACTTTGGCGCTAAAAAATTTTCGGCCCCTGGAAACATCAGCCGCGAAATAAACGCCCGGGGATCTTATGAGCTGGGAAACCACCACTCTTTCAACGCCGTTAATAATGAAAGTTCCCCGTTCGGTCATCATCGGGAAATCGCCGAAATAAATTTTTTGGGTTTCAGCGGTTTTGCTGACATTGTTTATTAATTTTAATTTAACCCGAAGAGTGGCTTCGTAGCTTTGTTCTTTTTGCTGGGCTTGAAGTTCGTTGTATTTTGGTTCGTCAAAAGAAAAATCAAGAAAATGCATTTCTAACTCTTTTCCGGTTCGGTCTTTGATCGGAAAAAATTCTTCAAAAAGTTCTTTTAAACCCACCGTTAAAAGCCAATTATAAGATTGGGTTTGAATTTCTATCAAATTCGGTTGTTCAACGAATGGCCTTTGGTAAGAAGAAAAGTTTTTCTTTAAAAAAGAATTCATCTTTAATCTTAGATATTATTATCTTAGATATTGTTGACGGTTTTCGTTGTGCTCTTCTAAAGTTTTGGAAAAAATTGTTTTTTTGGTTTGATAAGCCGAGAGATAATACCAGTAATTTGAAGATATCGGACTAAGAGCCGCTTTGACTGTCGTTTGACTGGCATTGGCAATGGGGGTCGGCGGCCAACCCAATTTCTGATAGCTGTTGTAGGGCGAATCTATTTTTAAATCGTTTCTAGTTATTTGACGTTCGGGACAGGAACGAAAATTGCCTTGGCACTTAGCGTAAATAATGGTGGCATCGGCTTGGATAGGCATGCCCGAACTAATTCGTTTATTAAAAACCCCCGCTATCAATTGCTGATCCCGGAAAGTTGGAACTTCTTTCTCCAGGATAGAAGCTAAAATTAAAACTTCATACCAATTATTTTTTTGGCTGATTAAAGGCCAAATTTTTTCTTGGAAATTATTTAAAAATTTTTCGGTTGCTTCTTCGACCGAAGAAGCAATTTTGAAACGATAAGTATCAGGATAAAGCAATCCCTCTAAGTTGTCAACCTCTTCCAGGTAGGGATAACTATTTGTTAATTCGCTGTTCTTGAAGTCAAAATTAGCGAGCGAGCCGGAAGTGATTACGCCGGCCGAACTCAAAATTCGGTCTATCTCTTTAACAGTTGTTCCTTCAAGGATAGTAATCGTGGCATCTTGACCTGGGCCTTTGACAAAAAGATTAATTATTTCCGGTACGCTCAAACGGCCGTTTAGTTGGTAAACGCCGGGCTTTAAATGTTGAGCTTTGCCCGTGAACAAAGCATAAAGTTTGAAAATGGCAATTGAGCGAATGACCTCGTTCTGGGAAAGAGTCGCGGCGATTTCTTTTAATCCCTGACCCCTTTCAATTTTGAATTGGAAATTTAAATCTGACTTTACTGGTTTTAGATTGTAATAAAAATAAAAAGAAAACAAAATAAAAATCGTCGCCGTCAAGACTCCGAAAACTAATAAAATAAAATAACCTCTATTTTTAAAATGAGGATTCAATTGCAATATTTTGAATTATACCAATGAGCAAAGCGCTAGTCAAGAGGCTGGAGCCGCCGTAGCTAAAGAAAGGGAAAGTCGTTCCTACTACCGGTGAAAGCCCCAAAGAAGAGCCAACATTAAAGAAAAATTGAGAAGCAAGAACTATCACCGATCCCAGGCAGATGAATTTAGCACAATTACTTTCTGATTTAACTCCGGTTTTTATGATTCTAAAGATAATCAGCAAAAAAGCCGCGATTAAAGCAAAACCGCCGACTAGCCCCCATTCTTCCGTAAAAGCGGAAAAAATGAAATCGGCTTGGGCTTCGGGCAAGAAACCGAGCTGAACTTGAGTCCCCTGCCCGAAACCTTTACCGAACAAGCCCGCCGAGCCGATGGCAATTTTTGATTGGATGACATTGTAATTTATCCCCAAAGGATTTCTTTCGGGAAAGATAAATCCTGAAATTCTTTCTTTTTGGTAGGATTTAAGAAAGGTCAGCCAAAGAAACGAAAATGCCAAAATTAAAATTAAAAAACCGATTAAAATTTTTCGCCAACTTAAACCGCTGACGATGAGAAAACCAAACCAGATGCCTAAAAAAATCATAACCGTTCCCAGATCAGGTTGTCGCATTACCAAAGCCGCGGGTAAAAGAAAGTAAAAAAAGGAGGCGGCTATGTTTTTGATTGTTGAAACTTCAAGATGGCGACGCGAAAAGAAGCTGGCGAAAAGAAGAATTAAGGCTATTTTGGCCAATTCCGACGATTGAAACCTGACAGGTTCAATGACTAACCAGCTTTGGGCGCCGCGAATAGACCGGCCGGCAAAAAGAGTGACGACTAATAAAACAACCGTTAACCAATAAAAAGAAAGAAAAAACCAGTTTTGAGTGGTTAGCCAGCGCCAGTTAATTTTAGCGGCTAGAAAAATAATCGGAAAACTTAAACCGTACCAGAGAAGCTGGTATTTAAAAAGATTTGGTTTAGTTGAAAGAAGCGAGACCAAGCTGGCCCCAGCCAAAAAAGTTAAAGCGCCGATAAGCCACCAGTCTATTTTTCTAAACATTTTAGTTATTTATTAGCCACTAGTCGCTAGGGGTGGGGTTCAATAAAAATTTTAGTTTGATTTAAATCCAGTTGATTAACTCTGTCGTCTTTTGGCAATTCAATGCTGAAAAACCGTTCTTCAAAACCTTTAAGGCCGGTCATGGTGGCGAAAGAAGCGTTTGAAATTTGCCCTTGGCGATTATAAAGAATGGCTATAATTTTTATTTGGGAAATCAAGAGCGGGTTTTCGTTTTTGATAAGGCCTTTGACGGTTACGCTTTCATCAACAATTTCCGTTTTGACGGCGCGAGCGCTTAATTTTGGTTTAGCCAGTTCTTTTTCCGATTGCCAAAACATACTTTCTTTTTCTATTGATAATTCTACGCGAGAAACATCTTGGAGATTAATGCTTAACGGCGGTTCCAGAAGATATTTTTTTTCACCGGCGTAAATAAATGATTGGCCTTTAACGGTTTTCAGCAAAGCGCCGAAAGGACCAATGATGTTAAATTGATAAGAAAAAGTTTGGGCTCCGAAATTTAAATTCGGATTGGCGATTTCTGCCAATACGAAAATCTCATTTTCTCTGGCTGGCAGGGCAATCGCCCAGTCAATCGTTAAAGGTTTCAGCTGGGCTATTTCGCAGGGCGAACAAGGCCCGCCGCAGTCGGTTCCGGTTTCGCCTTGGTTTTTTATTTTGTCAAAACAAGTAGGAATCGGTTTTAAAAAGAAAACATAAATCAACCAAAAAATAATAAATATTATTT
>JBBTUZ010000060.1:0-8150 GCA_038063495.1 Patescibacteria group bacterium
GCTGTTGGCCAAAATACGCATTTTGTAATTAAAAGTCAAAAATAGATATCTCTTTCTCCTTTTTTAATTCTCTTAAGACGCTCGCGAGTTTCTTTCCTGATTTTAAAATTGGTGATTTCTTTTAAATATTTATTTATAATCTTTGCTCCTGATTTTTTAACCGGCCCCGAAGCGTAATCATCAAGATATTCTTGGAAGGTTAAAATGGCGTTCGGCCGGCAAAAATCCTGGATATTGCCTGGCTTGGCCAAATCCATAAACGCTTTTCCGGTTCGTCCTTGGCGATAACAAGCAGTGCAAAAACTGGGAAGAAGATTTTGTTTTAAAGCGCTTTCTAAAACTTGATCAAGATTGCGATGGTCTTGAATGGAAAACTGGGATATTTCACCATCTTTGTTATAAGCGCCGGGCGAAGTCCTGGAACCGGCTGAAGTTTGAGAAATGCCTATTTTGAATGCCTTAGCCCTTATTTCGGCCCGCTCTCGGGTTGAGATTATCATGCCGGTGTAAGGAGCGGCCATCCTTAAAATAGCGATAATTTTTAAAAGCTCGTTTTCAGAAACCGGATAAGGCGGCTGGGGCCAATTCGCGGTCTCGGTTGGCTGCCATCTGGGAACAGAAAAAGTATGTGGCCCCACGCCGAATTTTTTATCTAAATATTGAGCGTGAGAAACCATGGCTAACACCTCAAATTTATAATCATAGAGACCGAAAAGCACTCCCAAGCCGACATCGTCAATGCCCGCTTCAAATGCCCGATTATGAGCGAACAATTGCCTCTCGTAATCCGCTTTTGGGCCGTTATGTAATTTTTTATAAGTTTCTTGATGATAGGTTTCTTGAAATAATTGATAAGTGCCGATGCCGGCGGCTTTTAACTTGCGATAATTTTCTACGGTGGTAGCCGCTATATTGACATTGACCCGCCTAATTTCTCCCTTGTCAGACTTGGTATTGTAAATTGTTTTTATGGCATCAACTACATAATCAATTGGATTTTTAACAGAATGCTCGCCAAATTCCATCAACAATCTTTTATGCCCTTTATTTTCCAAAATTATTACCTCTGCTTCAATTTCTTTCAAGCTTAACTTCCTCCGAGGGGCTGGATTACGACGATGAAAACCGCAATACTCGCAATCATTCACGCAAAAAGAAGAAATATACAAAGGGGCGAAAAAAACCAATCTTTCTCCGTAAATTTCTTTTTTAATCCTGCCGGCTGTTTGAAACATTTTTCCGATTAATTTCGCGTCTTTGGTATTAAGTAAAAAGCCCAACTCTTCTAAGTCCAGGCCTTTTTTCTCTAAAGCTTTTTTTAAAATTGCCAAAATTCGCCCTTGAGTCGGTCTTTCTGTTTTTTCTAAAATAGCAAATATTTTTTTCTCGCTAAGAACATCTTTAATCTCGGGCATCTATTTATGATTAACTCTTTAATTCTTTTTGCATTCTTTCCTCCAGCATTTTATAACTCTCCTCATTTTTGAATAATCCATACTTTTCCCAAATATTTTCTTTTTGATAAAACTTGTTGTCATAAATTTTATAAAATGGCCGATGCTTGGTCGGCGTTAAATTAAGCATCAAAGAATTAGCTCCGGCCCATAACGCTTTTCGGCGGCCTTTTTCACCGGCTATGGTTTCCAAAGCCGTTGTCGCCGGAATACGAATTGTCGGTATCAAAAGCCGTAAAACAGCTATCATTTTAAAATTCATTTCCGCTTTCCATTTCTTGGTTTTTTCATCGCAAGGAGCATCGGCCAAAGGCGTGTCTCCGGTGGGAATAAACGGGCCCATTGAAACCGTATTGGCCCATTTTTTAGTCATCAGAATATCATCGGCCAAATCTTCAATCGTCTGCCCGGGAAAACCGATAACAGAGCCAGTCGCTATAAAATAACCCAATTTTTTTATGAATTTTAGATGCTCAAACCGGTTTTTAAAACTCTTGCCCCGCTGATGAAATTTCTTGAATAGTTTAGGGTTAGAAGTTTCAAAACGAAAAAGCGCGCCCGAGACACCGGCCTTTTTCATTTTTTCATAAGTTTCGCGACCTCGTTCCCCGATGCTCATAAAAACAAAAACCCGACACTTGGCCTTAATTTTTCTAACAATCTCGCAAAGCATTTCATCGGTATAAAAACGATCCTCGCCTGATTGGAGAACTAAAAGTTTATAGCCTTTTTTATTTACCGCTTCTTGGGCTGTTTCAACTATTTCATCAACGCTCATTCTGTAGCGTTTCAGTTTTTGATTTTCTTTTCTTAAACCGCAATACAGGCAATCATTCACGCAAAAATTAGAAAATTCAATTATTCCGTGAACGCAAATAAAATCTTTAAGATGAGTTTTTCTGCTGATATTGGCCTCAGAAAAAAGCGCTTCTTTTTCCGGGCCATCGGTATTAAGCAAATAAACAATTTCCTTTTTAGTTAAGTTTCTGACACGAGCGGCTTTGATAATATTTCTAAATTGAATATCTAACGCCTGAATGTTTATCTTCCGAGGCGCTTTTAGCAATGTCAAAATCTCTTGAGCGTCATTTTTTGATATTTTTTTAATAGCTAAATCGCTAATGTATAAAATCCAGTCGCCTATTTTTAAATTAGGAACCAAAGAAGCATTAACCGCTTTCACGGCATCGCCGTCCCGAACGAAAGCTTTGTTTCGCTCCAATTTTATAATTTTGGCTGGTATGGTTAAACACATTTGAGTATTTTTAATGAACGGCGCAGGTAATGCAAGGGTCGTAAGCCCGAATAAGCATTTCAATCAATTTTCTGGCTTCGTCTAAAGAAATTTTAGGCGATTGGTCTAAAATCGCTTGAGCGCTTTTTTCCATAGAAGTCAGATTTTGAACCGTCGGCGTAATAATATTGGCAAAAATTATTTTCCCTTTATCGTTTAAATGAATTTCGTGATATAAGCCGCCTCGAGGCGCCTCAACCGCGCCTATGCCCCTAAGCGAAGGGTTAGCGGCTGGAGCGATAATCGCCGGGTCAAGTTTTTCCCGCAATAATGTCCCAATAATTTCCTGGGATTTTTTATAGAAATGTAAAATTTCTATCACTTGGGCCAGGTTATTATGAAAAGGATTCTTGAAATTTATTTCCCGGAGATATTTTTGACAAATCGGATCTAAATAATCCTGATGGGTGGCTAATCGGGCCAAAGCGCCGACCATCACCTCCCTTTTACGATACTTGCTGAATTTAGCCGTAGAGGTCGCCCTGACCTCCTCTTGAACATCTTCTTTGTAATCTTCAACCGCGGAATAATCTTTTTGGCTGGAAATAATACCCGTTGATTCGTAGCCGGGATAATCTTTTTTGTCAGTCTGGCTGATGAATTCTAATTCAATATTGTATTGAGGATAATTGAGCTTGGTAAAAATTTTGACAGCCGCTATCGCGTAATTGATATTTTTTTCTAATTTCTTTGACAACTCGGTTAAGGTTTTTTTGGCGGGAATTTTATGGAAACCGCCGATAGTCGTGGTTGTCGGAAGAACGCTGCGGCCCGCCACCACCAAAGAGATTTCATCGCCTATTCCTTTCAAATTGATCGCGGTTTTTAAAATTTCCGGATTTTTTTTAGCTAATTCAATGCCGCTGTCCAGCCCCAAATAATCAGGCAAAGCCAAAAAAAACGCGTGCAGAACATGGCTTTGAATTATCTGGCTGGCCATCATCAGTTTTCGCAATAAAACCGTGGTCTTGTTGGGAATAATTCCCAAAGCCGCTTCCAGCGCCTTGACCGAAGCCAAATTATGGGCAATCGGGCAAACGCCGCAGATTCTTGAAGTTATCCAAGGCGCTTCCTCGGCGGGCCGATTAACCAAAATTCCTTCAAACAATCTTTCGCCCTCTAAAATTCTTAAGCGGGCTTTTTTATTGGCCCAATCAATATCTAAAGCGCCGTGGCCTTCAACTTTGGCGATAAATTCATTAGTTATCATATAATTTTGATTTATTATGAAACATTGAAAAATAATTATCAATTTCTTCTTTATCAGCAAATTTTTTCAATATCGTCAAAAGCGCTCCGACATTAGCGCCCTCTTTTATCCCGAAACAACCATAACAAGCATTGCCTCCTTTAAGGCAAATAGCCTCGCAAGTTCCTTGAGTAATCGGTCCCAGGCAAGGTTTTTTCTCAAGCAACCGGCAAGGCAGGTTAGCCGCCTTACACTCAAAACAAACCGAATAATCTTTATAATTTAATTTCTTGCCGTTTATTAAATTGCTAAAAACGCGAGCCACTTCGCTTCCGCTGACCGGACAGCCGTGAATCAAAAAATCAATATCCACGTAAGCGCTTAAGGGCAAGGCTTCAATGCCCCGGCCTTGATACCCCTGTCCGTAAATTTTATCATACCATTGCTGGCGTTCTTCTTTGTCTAAAATTGCCGGAATGCCTCCAAGCGTCGCGCAAGTTCCCAAGCCGATAAGCAGTCGGGACTTTTTTCTGATAAGTTTCAATAAATCAATTTCTTCCGGCGTCAATGGCGTGCCTTCAATCAAAGCGATGTCAAATTGTTCCCATTGAGCTTTCGCTTGGCCTAATCGCCAATTAACTATTTCCACCTTTTCAGAAAGAGCTAAAAGTTTTTCTCCAAGGCCCACGAATTCCACCTGACAGCCCTCGCAGTCGGTGAAGTCAAAAAGTCCTAATGTTATTTTTGCCATAATTTTCTAAATTTTAGACCTGTTGCTTTAATCCCAATTCTTATCTATTTCGTCATAATTAAACACCGGGCCGTCCAAGCACACGTATTTTTCACCGGTCGCGCAATGCTGGCATTTACCGATACCGCACTGCATCTTTCTTTCTTCGCTGACAAAAATCCGGCGGTCGGTAAAGCCCAATGGTTTTAATTTTTTTTCCATGGCGGCCGCCATCGGTCCCGGGCCACACATGACCGCTACCGCGTCTAGAGGATTGACTTTTATTTCCCCCATCAATTCGGTGACAAAACCAGTATGGCCCCGCCAACCAGGAGTAGGATTATCAACAGTCAAAATAACTTCTACGCCAAATTTTTGCCAGCGGCTGACCCTGTTTTTAATCAAAATATCATCGGGGGTGATTGCTCCGTAAGCAAGGTAAAGCCGGCCAAAATTTTTACGATTTTTGATGAAATATTCTATCAGGCTGGCAATCGGCGGGATACCGCAACCGCCGCTGACCATCACGACATCCTTGCCTTTAAAAAAGTCCAAAGGAAAACCATTGCCGTAAGGACCGCGAATGGTGATTTCATCGCCTTTCTTCAAAGAATGAAAAGCCGAAGAAATCGTGCCCCCCTTTCTGATTATCAAATCAAAATACTGTTTTTGGTAAGGCGAGGAAGCGGGGCCAAAAGGCGCTTCTCCGTAGCCCCACAAGCCGGCCAGAACAAACTGGCCTGGAACAAAGTTCAGGCGTTTTTTTAAACGCAATAATCTGACGCTCGGCGAAAGAGCTTCTATTTTTTCTATTTTAACTGATTGAGGCTGATAAAGATTTTTCATTTTTATAATCTTTTATAATTTCCAACAAGACCTTTTCAATGTCTATTTCAGCCGGGCAATATTTTTGACAACGGCCGCAACCCACGCATTGGGACTTGCCGTATTCTTTGTAAGCCCGAACAAATTTATGATAAAACCAATTGTAATATCGGTTTTTTAAACTGGGTCTAAAATTTTTGCCGCCGGCTATTTTGCTGAAATTATTCAAAGTGCAGGCATCCCAATAACGGCAGCGATGGCCGGCTGAACCGTCCAATTCAAGCTCGTCCTCCGCCGAAAAACAATAACAAAGAGGGCAAACATAAGTGCAGATGCCGCAACCCAGACAAATTTTTTCCAGTCTGTCCCAAATCGGATGATTTTTAGACCAAGACCAGGCAACCGCCTCCGCCAGCAATTCCGAATCTTTCACCAATCCCCTTAAGCCGTTTTTTTCTTCCGGGTAAGTTAAGATTTCCGGATTTTTTTCTTTTTTAAAAAATTTATTTTTAACTATTTTCTCGCCATTTTCCGTCAGAGAAATAGCCCTGTATTCATTCTCATTTATTTTTTCTAAAATCAAGTCGCCGGCGGCAATTGGAACAGAAATTGAATGTTCGGCTACGCCAATAATAATCGTGTTTTTTCTTTTCCGGAGATAAAAATAATCCTCCTTGGGCTTCGTCATTATTTCATCAAGCTGGTCAACGGCCTCAATGTCAATCAAGTCTAAGCCGAAAAGAAGCAATTTCTTTTTTAATTTCGGCGAATCAATGATTTTCTTCCGCTTAAAAGAATAAGAAAACAACTTTTCTTTCGGCGGCAACAAGTAGCCCTTGGGCGATAAAGCGATCTCATTTTTTTGATAGTTGATAACCGAATATTTTCGGGAAAGGATTTCCAGTAATTTAGGAATGTTTGATTTTTCTAAAACAAGTATCATATTCCCTATATTCTATATTCTAAATTCCTTTTAATGGCCGTCTTGATAAATTCTTTAAATAACGGGTGGGGGCTTAATGGCCGAGATTTAAATTCGGGATGAAACTGGGTAGCCACAAAAAACGGATGAACGGTTCCCGGCAACTCCATAATCTCCATAAGACGGCCGTCGGGCGAAGAACCGGAAAAAATTATTCCTTTCTTTTCTAACCGCTCGACATAATCGGGATTAACCTCGTAGCGGTGCCGATGACGCTCGGAAATAGAACTTTTCCCGTAAGCCCGAAAAGCGAAAGTGTTTTTTTTAAGCGCTGCTGGATAGTCGCCCAAACGCATAGTGGCCCCGTATTTTTTTTCCCGCAAATTCTTTTTCTGCTCCGGAAGAATATCTATCACCGGATAAGGAGTCTTCGCGTCAATTTCGGTGGAATTAGCCTTTTTCAAGCCAACGACGGAACGACTAAATTCTACCACAGCTAATTGCATACCGTAACATAATCCCAGAAAGGGAATTTTCTTTTTCCGGCAATAACCGATAGCCGCGATTTTTCCTTCCGTGCCCCGCTGGCCAAAACCGCCGGGAACAATAATGCCGTCATAATCCGAAAGCTGCTTTAGCTGGGCGGGATTATTGGCAAATTTCTCGGCATCAATCCATTTTATAACCGGCTGACGCTTAAAATAATAAGCGGCTTGCTTGATGGCCTCAATAACGGAAATATAAGAATCGGCTAAAACAAATTTTCCGGTAGAAAAATATTTTCCGACAATGCCGATATTAACCGATTGGGAACTGTTTTTGATAGTTTTAATTAAACGCCGCCATTGCTGAAGATTGCTTTTCCGGGGCCGTGTTTTTAATTTTTTCAAAATACGATCGCTTAAATTATCTTTTTCAAAATTCACCGGCACTTCGTAAATGCTTTCAACATCCGGAGCCGAAATAATGTCTTCTTCCCGAAGACTGCAATTAAAAGCAATTTTTTCTTTGCGTTTTTTATCCAAAGGAGTCGCCGCCCGGGCCAAAATAATGTCCGGCTGAAGTCCGGTGGAATTTAAAGTCTTAACCGCGTATTGGGTGGGCTTGGTTTTCAATTCGCTGTCAAGATTCTGAAGCGGCAGAAAACTGACTAAAACCAAAAGGACGTCGTTGGGTTTTTTAACTTTCAGAATCCGCACCGCTTCCAAAAATAAAATGTTTTGATATTCGCCAACCGTGCCCCCGATTTCAACGATGACAATTTCGGCTTTGCTTTCAAGCCCCGCTTTTTTAATTTTTTCCAAAGCTTCAAGAGGAATATGGGGAACCACCTCCACGCAACGACCGCCGTATTCCAAGTTTCTTTCTTTATTGATAACCGCCTGGAAAATACTGCCAGCGGTCATATAATTAAGCCCGGATAAATCTTGATTTAAAAATCGCTCGTAATTTCCCATATCCTGATCGCATTCGGTTCCGTCGTCCAAAACAAAAACTTCGCCGTGTTCGGTTGGATTCATAGTTCCGGCGTCAATATTGACATAGGGGTCAATCTTAATAGCTGTCACCCGAAAACCCCGAGATTGAAGAATTTTAGCGATAGAAGACACCGCCACGCCCTTGCCCACTCCCGACATTACGCCGCCGACTACAAAAATATATTTCATAAATTAGCGATTAGCCACTAGTGATTAGCCATTAGTGGTAATCATTAATAATTAGTTTAATTCTTTTAT
>JBBTUZ010000061.1:0-9076 GCA_038063495.1 Patescibacteria group bacterium
AAATTTTGTTCAGGGCAGACAATTATTAGCTAATAATATGAAAAAACAAATTAAAAAAATAGTGGTGGCGGAGATTTCGGCTTTTCCGATTGGGGAAGGAGAAAGTTTGAGCCAATCAGTGGCCGAGGCGGTGAAAGTGATCAAAGAAAGCGGGTTGAAATATCAAATTGGCGCTATGGGCACTGCCGTGGAAGGAGAATGGGGGCAAATAATAAAGCTATTTACCAAGTGCCGCGATAAATTAATCGCCTCTCATAATAGAATTTACTTGATGCTTAAAATTGACGAAAGGAAAAGCCCGACTCACGGCATAATTCACAAGATAAAAGCAGTTGAGGAAAAAATATAATAAAGAAATGGCTAAATCCGATTTTAGAATAAAAGCGCTAAAACTTCACAAGAAACTCAAGGGCAAAATAGAAATATCTTTGAAAGCGCCAATCTTTTCGCCCGAAGATTTAAATCTTCTTTACACTCCCGGCGTCGGAGCCGCGGCTTCGCATCTGGCCAAACACCCGGAAGATCTGAGCGAGATGACAATCAAAAACAATACGATTTTAATCGTCTCCGACGGTTCGGCGGTTTTGGGGCTTGGCGATATCGGTCCCGAAGGCGCGCTTCCCGTAATGGAAGGCAAGGCGATGATTTTCAAGCAATTCGCCGGAATCAACGCTTTTCCGATGGTTTTGGCAACTCAAGACCCCGATGAAATAGTGAAAACGGTTCGTTATTTATCCCCCGCCTTCGGCGGAATAAACTTGGAAGATATTTCCGCGCCGCGATGTTTTGATATTGAAAGACAGCTTATTGATTCTTTGGATATTCCGGTTATGCATGACGACCAGCACGGCACGGCCATTGTCGTTTTCGCCGGATTGATAAACGCGCTTAAGGCGTCTCGTCAAAAATTACAAAAATCAAAAATAGTTATTTTAGGGGCAGGCGCCGCTGGCTATGCCGTTGCCAAGATGCTTAAAAAAGCGGGCGTCCAGGAAATTCTTGTTATTGACCGCAAAGGCATAATCGCGCCGAGTCGCCAAGATTTAAATTTTTATAAAAAAGAACTCGCTCAAATGACTAACCCAAAAAACACAAAAGGAGAATTGAAAGACGCCTTGCGAGGCGCTAATGTCATAATTGGCGTTTCGGGCCCCGATTTGATTAAATACGAACACATTAAACTTATGATCGAAAATCCTATTGTTTTCGCCTTGGCCAATCCTATTCCGGAGATAATGCCGCAAGAAGCAAAAAGAGGCGGGGCATGCATTATCGCAACCGGTCGTTCTGATTTTCCCAATCAGATAAATAACGCTCTCGCTTTTCCGGGCGTTTTCCGCGGAGCCTTGGACAACAAAGTTAAAAAAATAACAGACCAGATGAAAATAAAAGCGGCTTACGCCATCGCTTCAATGATCAAAAACCCGACTTCCGGAAATATCATTCCCTCAATTTTTAATAAAAAATTAGTGGCGACAGTCGCGAAATCAATTCAATAAAAATCTTATGTTAATTGACGATGTAACAATTAAACTGGAGGCTGGAAGCGGCGGAAAAGGCGCCGTGGCTTTTAACAAAAATATGATGAGCCTGGGGCCGGTTGGCGGAAGCGGCGGAAAAGGCGCTGGGATTTATTTTGAAGGCGTTTTTAATTTAAACGCTTTAGACCAATTTAGGCACAGAAAAGACATTAAAGCTCAAGACGGCGAAAACGGGAGAGGGCAATTTAGAGACGGCTCTGACGGAAGCGATCTTATTTTAAAAGTTCCCTTGGGAACGATAATCCAAAAAATAGAGACAGGCGAAACTCAAGAAATATTAAAAATCGGCGAGAGAATACTTATCGCGAAAGGCGGCCGCGGCGGAAAAGGAAATTTTCATTTTCGTTCCGCGACAAACACGAGCCCCAAGCAATTCCAAGAAGGCCAGCCCAGCGAGCGTTTTACAGTAAGATTGGAGCTTAGGCTTATCGCGGATATTGGCCTCATTGGTTTGCCGAACGCGGGCAAATCCAGTTTGTTAAACGAGCTTACTAAAGCAAAAAGCAAGGTCGCGAATTATCCTTTTACGACTTTGGAACCGAACTTGGGAGTGTATTATGAACTCATTTTGGCGGATATTCCCGGATTGATTGAAGGCGCGTCTGTTGGCAAAGGTTTGGGTATAAAATTCCTTCGTCATATTGAGCGCACGAAAATACTTTTTCATTTAATTTCCGCCGAATCGGAAAACCCCGCTAAAGATTATAAAATAATTAAAAATGAGCTTGAGGCCTACAATAAAAATCTTACCAAGAAAATTGAATATATATTTTTAAGCAAAAGCGATACGATATCAGCGGAAGAAATAAAAAAGAAAATCGCTGTTTTGAAGAAAATTAATAAAAATGTTTTTCCGGTGTCTGTTTATGACTGGAGCAGTTTAGAAAAAGTGAAAGAAATCTTAAATAAAATAAAATCGGAAAAAATCATTAAGACTTTATAATTTTAAGGATTTTATTATTTTTTGTCCCGCTTAACCCTCTTGCGTTCATTGTCTGTTAAAAGAATTTTTCGGATGCGAACGCTTTTTGGCGTAATTTCAACCATTTCGTCGTCGCTGATATAGCTTAAGGCGTCTTCAAGGGAAAGAGCCAGCGGCACTTCCAGTTGCTCCTGGAGGCCTTCGTTTTTACCCCTGAAGTTGGTTAATTCTTTTGCTTTGCAGACATTGACCGGAATATCGCCGGTTTTGGCATTTTTGCCCACCACCATTCCTTCATAAACCGGAATGCCCGCGCTGATAAACAGTTTGCCGCGGCCTTGCGCCGCCACTAAGCCGAAATTATTGGAAATGCCAGTTTCGGTTGAAATGATTGAACCGCGTGTTTCGGCTCGGATTTCTCCTTTGTATTCTTCGTAGCCCAAAAAAATGCTGTTCATAATCCCCGTGCCTTTGGTGTTTGTCAAAAAATCGCCGCGATAACCGATAAGCCCGCGCGTCGGCGCCGCAAAATCCATATAAACATTTCCGGCATCAGTACGCATATCTTTCATCATAGCCGAGCGTTTACCCATCATTTCAATGACCACGCCGGAATATTTTTCGGGCACTTCAATGGAAACAAGCTCCATCGGTTCCGTTTTCTGGCCGTTCGCTTCTTTAAAAATAACTTCCGGTTTTGAAACTTCAAGCTCAAATCCTTCACGGCGCATCTTTTCTATTAAAATCGCCAAATGAAGTTCGCCGCGGCCAGCCACAACCCAACGGTCCGAAGACGCGGCCGGGGCGACTGCGAGCGCGACATCGGTTTCAAGCTCGCGCGCCAGACGCTCTTTGACATTTCGCGAAGTGGTAAATTGCCCTTCTTTCCCTCTGAAGGGCGAAGTGTTTACGCTAAAAGTCATTTTAATCGTCGGTTCGTCTATTTGAATGATCGGCAAGGCAACTGGATTTTTTAAATCCGCGATAGTCTCTCCGATAGAAATATCGGGAATGCCGGCTACGGCCACGATATCTCCCGAATGGGCTTCTTCCACATCAATGCGATTTAGGCCGTCAAAAAGCATTACCGCGCTTAATTCCGCCCGTTTTATCTCGCCCGTTCGATTGATATGATTGATGGTCATTCCTCTCCGTAAAATTCCGGCGTAAAGCCGGCCAACCGCGATTTTCCCTTTGTAATTATCATAGGCTAAATTTACCGTCAGCATCTGAAGCGGTTGTTCGTCGTTGACGGCAGGCGCCGGTATGTATTTTACGATTGTTTGGAAAATCGGTTCAATGTTTCGCATCGCGTTTAAATCGGAATTTAAATCCGCCTTGCCCATGACAGCGGAAGCGTAAATTACCGGAAATTCAATCTGGGCTTCGCTCGCTCCGAGCTCAAAAAATAAATCGTAGGTGGCGTTTAACACCCACTCCGGCCGAGCGTTGGGCTTGTCAATTTTATTAATCACGACAATTATTTTATGGCCGGCCTGAATTGCTTTGCGGAGAACGAATTTCGTTTGAGGCATCGGTCCTTCTTTGGCGTCAACGAGTAACAGGACGCCGTCAACCATGCGCATAATTCGTTCCACTTCGCCGCCGAAATCGGCGTGGCCGGGCGTGTCAACGATATTGATTTTTATATCGTGATATTTAATTGAAGCGTTTTTTGAAAAAATCGTAATCCCCCGCTCTCGTTCAAGTTCGTTTGAATCCATAATAAGCTCTTTGGGCGCGCCGGTTTTGGCCTTGAAATCTTCCGACTGATTCAAAAGCGCGTCTACCAGCGTGGTTTTGCCATGGGCAACATGGGCGATGATGGCGATGTTTCTTAATTCCATAATAAAAAATAAAATAAAAAACCCCCAAACGAGGGCCCAGCCCTATAATCTAAATATATTCTACAAGAAATGGCGCCAAGATGCAAATCTTTCAATTTTCATCGGATTAAGGTACTATAAAAAATAGTATTGGAAGTAAAAATAATTTATGAAAAGGCAAATTATAAAAATTGATGACGAGAAATGCAATGGCTGTGGCGATTGTATTCCGAATTGTCCGGAAGGGGCGCTTAAGATTATTGACGGAAAAGCGCGGCTTTTGAGCGACCTTTTTTGCGACGGCTTGGGAGCTTGCATCGGTCATTGTCCGCAAGGAGCGATAACTATTGAAGAAAGAGAAGCCGAGAAATATGACGAAAACAAGGTAATGGAAAATATCGTTAAACAAGGCAAAAATACGATCATTGAGCATCTAAAGCATCTGAAAGAACATAAACAAGACGACTATCTTAAACAAGCGATAGATTTTCTAGCCGAAAAAGGCATTGCCATTGAGCCTGAAGAAATCATGGAACCAGAAAAAGCCCATAGCCATGCTCATCCAAATTGTCCAGGCTCAAAAATAATAGATTTTCGCGAAGCCGAGCCGGCTGATAACCAGGCCGCGGCAGGAAAAATCGCTTCGCAATTAAGGCAGTGGCCAATACAGTTGCATTTAATTAACCCGGCCGCTCCTTATTTTCAAAAAGCGGATGTGCTTTTAGTGGCTGATTGCGTTGCTTACGCTTTGGGCGGATTTCATCCGGAATATTTGAAAGGGAAATCCATTGCCATTGCTTGCCCGAAGCTAGACGAAGGCCAAGAAGAATATGTGGAAAAAATTAAATCATGGCTGGAAGATGCCAAGATAAATACCTTGACCGTTATGATTATGCAAGTGCCTTGTTGTATGGGGTTATTGGATTTAGCCAAAGAAGCGCTTGCCCAATCAACAAGAAAAGTGCCGATTAAATACGCGGTGGTCAGTTTACAAGGCGAAATACTGGAAGAAGAATGGGTGCGATAAGCACGGAGAAGCGCGGGATTTGCTTCAGAAAATTGTCTTTCAGAAACAGAATAATTTTATTCCAGCGATAAAATTTTCTTCGCCCTCGTCCCGATTGTCCCTCGCTTCGCTCGGGAACCAAGCCAATCGGGACTGCGGGATGTTCTTCAAGACAATTTTCTGAAGCAAATTTGCGAGCGGATTGAAGAAAATCTTTTTATTGACTGTTTGTGAGGTTTAGTTTCGTAATTCAAGGCCTCATACTTTCAAATAGCGGTGGACGGCGACAAAACTAGAAACAGCGCTTAAAATAATTCCGAAAATAAGCTGATAGCTTAAAAGACGAAAAAAGTTCGTAGCGAAATAATTTTGAAGATTCATCTCCGGAACGAAACTGGCCATATGAGGAGCGATATAGGTAATTAGCGGAGTAATAATGGCGAAGCTTAAGATGCCGGCTAAAATTCCGTAAAGAATCCCTTCAACGATATAAGGGCCGCGGATAAAATTATTGGAAGCACCCACTAGTCTCATAATGCTGATAGCTTCTCTATTGGAATAAATCGCCAAACGGATAGTGTTGAAAGCCACCAAGACGGCAATCAAGGTAATGATAAGTGTGAGAATAATTCCACCCCGTTTCGCGGTGTCAACGATGCTAATCAATCGTTCAATCACTATCTGATTTTGAGCGTAGCTTACTTTTTCAATTATAGAAGAAAGAGATTCGTTATTAAGATAAGTGGAAATAGCGGCATATTCTTTCGGGTTGTAGGCTTTGATGTTAAGCGAGGCTAGGAGCGGATTTTCTCCGAGTTCTTGAATGGCCGCGATAACAATTGAATCGTTTTTGCGGCGAGCTTGGAATTCGGTCAAGGCTTGTTCCCTGGAAACATATTCTGTTTTTTTGACTTCGCTTAACCCTTCAAGAGATTTTTCAAGTTTTAAGATTTCGTCTTCGGCGGTGTTGCTTTTGAAATAGACGCTGATGTCTATTTTATTTTGGACGGTGGCAATGGCAGTTTTGGCGACGAAGTTAAAAATTATCAAACTTTGCAGAACAAAAAGAGCCAGAAATATAACCGCGATAGTAGCCGTGCTTAACCAGCCGTTTCTTAAAAAATTTTGAAAACCATATTTAATTATTCGTGAAAAAGCGACAAACATATTTTTTAATTAGTAAGGATGAAGCGACCATGTTCTTCATCTCTGATGACTTTGCCGGCATCTAATGTGATAACCCGATGGCCCAAAGTGTTGATGACTTCTTTATTGTGAGTGGCTAAAATCACAACACTTCCCATTTCATTAAGCTTCATTAAAAGCTTGACTATTTCCCAGGTATTAAAGGGGTCAAGATTCCCAGTCGGTTCATCGGCGACAATTACTTCGGGCTGATTGATCATCGCTCGGGCGATCGCCACGCGCTGTTTTTCTCCGCCGGATAATTCGTAAGGAAAACTTTGCATTTTATCATTTAAGCCAACTAAATTGAGAATTTGGGGCACGAATTCATTTATTTCTTTTTGGGGGCGGCCTTCCACTTCCAAAGCGAAGGCGATATTTTCAAAAACCGTTTTCCCGCTTAAAAGTCGGAAATCTTGGAAGATGGTTCCAATGTGTCGGCGATATTCGGGAAGTTGCGAAAATCGCAGTTTATTGACTTCGTAAGAATCAAAAATTATTCTTCCGTTGGTCGGTTTTTCTTCCGCAATAATAAGTTTAACGATGGTTGATTTGCCGGATCCGGAACGGCCGACAATAGAAACGAATTCTTTGGGATTTATTTTAAAACTGACATTTTCTAAAGCTATTGAATTTTTGTTGTAGGCCTTGGTTATGTTTTGAAAAGTAATCATATTTTGCCAATTTTCGTCAGCGTTATTGAATTATTATTCTATCATTTTTCGATAAATTTATCAAGGTTCCCCTCTAAAACCGCGTCAGTATTGCTGGTTTTGACGCCAGTTCGGTGGTCTTTGACCATTTGATAAGGGTGAAGAACATAAGAGCGTATTTGGTGGCCCCAGTCGGGGGTTATCTTAGTCCGGAGATTGCTTAATTCTTTCTCTTGGCGTTCGGTCATCAATTTAAAAAGTTTTGATTTCAGCAATTTTAATGCTCGTTCTCGGTTTTGAGCCTGGGAGCGTTCAGCTTGCGAGGCGGCCGTTAAGCCGGTCGGCAAATGAACAATTCGGACCGCGGTTTCTCTTTTGTTGACATTTTGACCGCCCGGACCGCTGGAGCGGCAGAGCTCTATTCTTAAATCATCATTGGGAATAGTTAACTTTTTTTCTTCCAATTCCGGCAGTTCCGGCAGAACCTCAACCAAAGCAAAAGAAGTATGGCGAAGTTTTTTGGCGTCAAATGGAGAAATTCTAATTAAACGATGAACCCCGGATTCATTTTTAAGTAGGCCGTAAGCGTTTTCTCCGATTATTTCCGAGGTGTGGCTGTTGATTAGTTGGACTTTCCAATTATTGCGCTGGGCGTATCTTTGATACATTCTTAATAACATTTCCACCCAGTCTTTGGCGTCTTCTCCCCCGACGCCGGCGTAAATTGAAACAGTTGCCGTATTTTGATTAAACATGTATTATGAAGTTAATTATACTCTCATTTTGAAATAAGCAAAAATTTATTTAAAAGTTAAGCAATGAATTCTTTTCTTAAAAGCAGAAAAAATATTTTTTTAAGTTTTCGGACCGCGTGGAAAGGCATGAGAACGGTTCTTGTTCAAGAGCCGTCATTTAGGTATATGTTGTTATTGGCGGCAATAACGATTGGGGCTATGTTTTATTTCCCGACTAGCCGAACCGAAAAAGCTGTTCTTTTGGCGATGATTTTTTCGGTGCTTGTTTTGGAGCTCATCAATTCAGCGATGGAGCGTTTTCTGGATTTTCTTCAGCCGGCTGAAGACCCCCGCGTCAAAAAAATAAAAGACCTTCTAGCCTCTATCGTGCTTTTGGTTTCTTTGGGAGCGACTATCATCGGCTTTCTGATTTTTTGGCCTTATATTGAAATAAATTTTTAAATGAGCCGGAGGGCGACCTGCCTGCTCTTTATCTTTAGTAAGCCGATGGGCAGAATCGAACTGCCGTCAATGATTTACGAAACCACTGCTTTGCCACTAAGCTACATCGGCATATCCGAGCATTTATAAGACTCTGGTAGAATCCATTCTATCAAAAACGGCTGAAAAATGACAACCGCTATTTTAAAGATTTTCATTTGCATAGATTAGGAGTTTTTCTGTCGTTTCCCAGTCCAGGCATTCATCGGTTACTGATACCCCGTATTTTAATTGAGAAAGATCCGCCGGAATTTTTTGGTTTCCGGCATACAAGTAGCTTTCTAACATTACTCCTACGATGTTAGTGTTGCCGGATTTGCGTTGTTCCACAATTTTTTCAAAAACCTCTATTTGATTTTTAGACTTTTTTTGCGAATTGTCGTGGGAACAATCCACAATCAAAGAAGTGGCGAGTCTTTTGTTTTTTAAGCGTTCAACGGCGTATTTAATATCATCTTCGTTGTAGTTTGTTTTGTTTTTTCCGCCCCGGAGAATTAAATGTCCCCAAGAATTTCCAATGGTTTTCACCATGGAAATCACGCCTTGATTATTGATCCCTAAAAAGCAGTGCGGATTTTTAGCGGACTCAATAGCATTGATAGCCACCTCAATTCCGCCATCGGTGCTATTTTTAAATCCAACCGGCATAGATAATCCGCTAGCCATTTCTCTATGCGGTTGAGATTCTGAAGTTCTGGCTCCAATCGA
>JBBTUZ010000062.1:0-4204 GCA_038063495.1 Patescibacteria group bacterium
TAAATTGAAATCGATAATTTTATTTAAATACTAACAATGCTGAGTCTATTCAACACCCTAACTCGCGAAATAGAATCTTTTAAACCTATTAAAGCCGGGCTGATTAAACTTTATGTTTGCGGCCCCACCGTTTATAACTACATTCATTTGGGCAATTTTCGGGCTTATATTTTCACTGACCTTTTAAGGCGTTATCTTGAATATCGTGATTTCAAAGTTAAGCAGGTGATGAACATCACTGATGTTGACGACAAGACAATCAAGGAAAGCCAAAAAAAGAAAAAAACACTGAAAGAATTCACGAATTTTTATTTACGGGTTTTTATTAAAGATTTAAACGACCTGAATATCAAACTGCCCGAAGTTATGCCCCGCGCGACCGAACACATTAAAGAAATGGTGGAATTGATAAAAGCACTGATTAAAAAAGGTTTCGCTTACAAAACTAGCGATGGCTCGGTTTATTTTAAAATAGCCAAATTCCCGCGCTACGGGGAATTGGCCCAAATTGACAAACAAAGCTTGAAACCGAACATTGAAGGCCGATTAAACGCCGAAGACGAATACAACAAAGAAGAGCTTAATGACTTTGTTTTATGGAAGGCCTGGAAACCGAGCGACGGCCAGGTTTTTTGGCAGACTGATCTAGGCAAAGGCCGGCCGGGCTGGCACATAGAGTGTTCGGCAATGTCCATGAAATACCTGGGCTCTCATTTTGATATTCATAGCGGCGGCGTTGATTTGATTTTCCCTCACCATTCCAACGAGATTGCCCAATCGGAGGCGGCAACCAGCCAAAGATTCGTCAATTACTGGCTCCATAACGCTCATTTAATTATTGATGGCCAAAAAATGTCAAAATCGCTCGGCAATTTTTACACCTTAAAAGACATTAAAGAAAAAAAACTAAATCCCTTATTGTTGAGATTGATTTTGCTGAAAACCCACTACCGTCAAACCCTGGATTTTTCTTTTAAAAATTTTGACGAAGCCAAAGTCATCGCTTTAAAATTTTTAAATTTTCTGATTGAGTTGGATTTTGTAAAAAACAAAGGAGGGAATAATTTCAAAACAAAACCAGCGATAACCGCTTGTCGGAATAAATTCCAAGAGGCGCTTGATGACGACTTAAATATTAGCGTAGCGATAGCCGTCTTATTTGATTTTCTGAATGAAATCAATAATTTAATGAAATCGCTCAATGCCAGCCAAGCCCGAGAAATCAAAAAGTTTATCTTTGAAATTGATTCGGTTTTTGGATTTATTGAACCGCTTTATCGGGAATATCAAGAAAAAACAGATAGATTGCTCAAAAGTAGAATCATAAAGTCCTTGCTGGCAAAAAGAGCTAAGCTAAGAAAAAATAAAAACTACCAAGAAGCTGATGAAACCAGAAAACAATTACTCAAAAAACAAGTGATCGTAAATGATGCCAAGGAAGGATACAATGCCCGACTGGCAGAGATTTTATAACTAAAAAGACTTGTCAAATTCCCGCATTTGCTCCAAAAATTGCTGGTTAAGGCTGTTGATTGTCCAGGTTTTGGCGTTTAAGTCGGAAAGGTTGTTTTCGGCGGCTTGCCGATATTCTATTTTGGAAGTGGCGATGGCTTTGTAAAGATTGCTTAAGAATTGGTCCAGGATTGGATTATACTCAACAATCAAAGTCGTCGTTAAAGATATTTCCAAGGCGATGGCCTTGATTGCTATCTTCCGACTTTTGGAATTGGTAATTTTGTCCAAAGATTCAGCCATGTCTTGCATTTCACCGGTCAATTTTAACGCCTGGTCTAGCGCCTCTCTGTTTTTATTCTTGGCCTCTTCAATCATAGCCATAGCCTTAAGAACATCGCCGTTTAAATCCAGAGAATTAATCTCTTTAATTTTTTGATTAGTGTCCGAAGTTAGCTCAACAATTTTTTGGCTAATTTCCGCTCCCTTTTGGCGGGCTGTTAAAAATTCGGCCGGCAGACGAACCGACTTGCTGGCGAAAAACCAAATTCCCAAAGCGATCGCCGTCAATAAAATCAGAACAACGGCTAATTTAATTCCCTTGGGTATTTTCCTGAAAATTTCTTTATTCATTTGACTTTAATCACTTTATTTATAATATTTATAGATTATATCCGATATCCGTGTCATAATAAACAAGCAAGGCAAGCGGGATTAGTTGAGCGGTTCAACATCACTCTTCCAAGGTGAAAAGACGGGTTCGACTCCCGTATCCCGCTCTAGGGTAACTTATACCCCATTCTATCGTTTTAAACTATGAAAGAGGAAGAGGGTTTAATTAAAAAAGCCAAAAACCGAGATTCGGAGGCGTTTGGATTACTTTATGACCAGCATCTTCCGCCGATTTACCGTTTTATTCTATTAAAAACCGGAAGTAAAGTCACGGCCGAAGATCTGACCCACCAAGTCTTTTTGAACGCTTGGCAGAATATTGAAAACTATCAATCTCAAGGATTTCCTTTTTCAAGCTGGCTTTACCGCATTGCCAGCAATGCCGTCATAGATTATTACCGAACCGACAAAAAACACTTTAATCTGGAGGCCATTGAAGAGCCGGCGGCCAGCAATAATTTAGAAGAAAAAATAGACCAGAGGTTTGAAATGAATTTAGTAAGGACGGCCATCAAGGAACTGCCAGACGAACAACAGACGATTATTATTATGAAATTCGTGGAAGACCTGACCAACAAAGAAATCGCGGCGGCTCTCGGCAAAAGCGAAGGAGCCGTCAAAACCGCCCAGCATCGTTCCATCCAAAACATCAAAAAAATTATCAATGGAAAATATAATCAAAAAATTAAAGAATCTTAAAGACATTCGGCCGGATGCGGAATATAGCCAGCGATCCAAACTGGTTATTTTAGCTACGCCCATTTCTCCCGAAACAAACCAGGATTTTGAAATAGCTGGAAGCATTATTGAGATTTTGAAAAAACTTAGACAAATAATCCAACCGGGCGCGGAATACAGCCGACTATCAAAATTGGCTATTTTAAATACTCCGATTTTGTCCCCAAAACGGCCAATTTTCAATTGGCAATTGGCTTTTACGATGGCTGGGTTGCTTTTAGTTTTAGTTTCCGGCGCCTTAATCCGCAATTCAAAACCGACTGCCCCCAATCTTAATGCCCAGTCCCTGGAAACGGAATTTAAAAATTTCAATATTAATATCCAATTAGCCAAAATTGAATATTCCCAAGATATTGACGAGGCGGTTTCCCTGGCCCTTAAAGAAATAACTGAAAAACAAACCGACCATCTTAATCCGATTATTTTGGAATCTGAACAAAACAAATTAAATTCCGAGTCCTCAAACAATAAAGAAATAGACAATCTTCTCAATCAGATATTATTATGAAGAAAATTTTTAAATATTTTACTTTAATTTCAGTCGCTAGCTTGATGGCGGTGAATTTCGCGTCGGCCAGCCAACAACAAGCCAGTCTTCAGGAATCTTTTGACAAGATAAAAGAGAGCGTCCAGGAAGTTAACGAAGGCACTAAAAATTTAATCACCGCCAAAGAACAGGAGAATTTAAGCCCGGCAGAAAAAGAGAAAGAAGAGCTGAATCTCCGATTGGAGGTTTACGGCAAAATTCTCAATCTTTCAACCAAGGAAACAAAGGATGCCCTTGACCAACTTAAAGCTCTGGGCAACCTCAATGAAAAAGCTTCGTTTCTGCGAGAACAATTAGCGCAAAAATTTGAAGGATTCCTTGAATTTTACAACGAACAAAAAAAGACCCTGGAAAAACCTGAAAAAATCGCCATTCAACAAGCTCAAGACAACGCGGGGCAAAACCAGGCGATTGATTTGTCGCGAATAAAAGAAATGGCGCAGTTTTTCAAAGATTGGCGAGAAGCAATTTATCTTCCCGAGCTTAAGGTAGCCACCAACTTTCTTCAGATTAACCGACAAAAAACCACCGTGGAAATGGCTGAAAATAGATTTAAAAAAATTACATCAGACATCAAAAAACTTAAAAAAATCAATTTCAAAGGCGTTAATGAACTGGGGAAATACCTTGACTTGGCGGCTAATTATTTAAAAGAAGCCAGGGATTTACGACAAGAAGCTGAAAATAATTTTTGGCTGATTATGGCGAGTTCAACCATAACAACGGCCAGCTCAACAGCTACAAGCACCTCCATTGAAATCGCAACTTCCACCGAAGAAATTGCCAATCCAGCTG
>JBBTUZ010000063.1:0-3690 GCA_038063495.1 Patescibacteria group bacterium
TCTTTCTCATAAACACCAATCTACATTTTTTGGATTATATGTATCGGGTCTTCTATCAGCCTATTTTCTTTCATTTTCCCGATTTCTAACCAAGAGCTAACTTCGTAAGTCTTTGGAGCTGAAAAATTATAAATCACCGCCAAAGCCACGGCAAACAACAATGCGCCCAAAACCAGCCATTTTTTCGCGAAAATAAGTTTCAAATAATCTTTTAAATCTATCTCCGCGTTTTCGTTATTGTCTTTATCATCCATAAAATTATATTTTTTATTTTAAGACTTAGAGAGCTGGCGGTCAATTAAATCAATATTAACAGTTAAAAACTAATTTTCAAAATTACGAATAGCCTCAATAATGCCTTGAGCCGCTTTTCCATCGCCGTAAGGATTGTGATTTTTTATCATCGCGTTGTAAGCATTTTGATTATCCAATAAATTCAGGGTTTCGTTGATAATTATTTCCGAGCTTGTTCCCACTAATTTTGATGCCCCCGCTTCAATTCCCTCCTGCCGCTCCGTGCGTTCCCGCATAACCAACACGGGCTTCCCGAGAGACGGGGCCTCTTCCTGGATGCCCCCGGAATCCGTAAGAATAAGATAAGAAACGCTCATCAGGAAAACAAATTCATCGTATTCCATCGGCTCAATCAAATGAATATTGGAAACGCCGTCTAATGTCGTATGCGCTAAATGATAAACATTTGGGTTTAAATGAACCGGGTAAATTATAATTATATCTTTTCTTTTTTCAGCTAATTCTTTTATAGCTGAAAAGATGTTTTTTAATCCTTCGCCAAAACTTTCTCTTCTGTGAGCCGTCACCAAAATTATTTTTTTATCTTTAAAATCAATCCCGTATTTTTTAAAAAATTTATTCTCACATTCCGCGGTGTTTTCTTTTTGTTTCTCTTTCATCATAAACAGCGCGTCAATCGCCGTATTGCCGGTTAAGAATATTTTCTCTTTCGCAACTCCTTCTTTTAGAAGGTTGTTTTCTGCCCGCTCGGTAGGCGCAAAATGCAAATCAGCTAATTTGGAAATAAGCTGGCGATTTATTTCTTCCGGAAACGGACTATATTTATCATAAGTTCTCAAACCGGCTTCAATGTGAGCAATTTTGATTTTGAAATGGAAAGCCAGGAATGCGGCTAAAAACGCGGTTGAGGTGTCGCCCTGAACTATTAAAATATCCGGTTTTTCTTTTTTAAGAATCCGTAGAAATTTCAAAAACGAGAATCCGCTTATAATTAAATTTTTAATTTTTCTTAAAATATTGATCCCCTTGTTAAACAATGCTTTGTCGCTCAACGTAATTTTCAAATCGTAATCAGGCACAATATCAAAAACTTTTAATATGTGATCAAGCATTTTATCGTGCTGACGGAAAACACAAACAACTGCCTTTAAGGATGGGCTGTTTTTGATTTCTTTGATTATTGGCGCCAATTTGATGGCTTCAGGCCGCGTGCCGAATACTATAAATATTTTTTTCATATTAGAGCAATAATTTTTCAAATTTATCAACACAAACTTTTTTCTCCATATTTTCTAAAAGATATTTCAAGCCATTCTCGCCATATTCTTTCATTCTTTCTTTTTCATTATACATTTTTAAAATTATTTCCAACGCTTTTCCTTCGTCGTCTGAAACCGCGCCATAACCGCATCTTGCTTCTTCAACAATTGATAAACCGTCGCTTTCTTTGTGTAAAAAAGCGATAACCGGCACGGCGGCCGCCATATAACCTAAAATTTTCGCCGGTACTGCCGGAGTGGTGTTTCGCGCGGTAAGGCAAATTATGCCGACATCGCAATCCTTAACTAATTCCGGATATTCTTCCGAAGAAACAAATGGCTTAAAAACCACATTTTCTAAATTCCGCTCTTTCGCCATTTTTACCAAATTTTCTCTCGCTGATCCGTCGCCAACAAAAAGAAAAACAATATCTTTATTATTTTTTATTTTATTCGCTATTCTGATAAACAAATCAAGCCCCTGCGACGGCCCAAGCACTCCTCCGAATAAAAATATAAATTTATTTTCCAAACCATATAATTTTCTGAATCTGCCTGTTTTTTCCGCTTTTAAAAATGGCTTGCTGTCTATCCAATGATAGACTACTTGCGTTTTCCCCAAAGGCACATTTCTTTTTTCTTCAATAAACTTTTTGTGCTCATTGGACGGAACCACGATTAAATCAGAATTTTTATAAGCGTTTTTTTCCATTCGCTCAAAAAATTTAATCAAAATTTTGTTTTTAAGGATGCCCAAATCAACCGCGTTTTGCGGGAATACATCATGAAGATTCAGCGCGTATTTAGCGCCGTAAAATTGTTTTGCTTTATAAGCGGCAAGCGCCAACGGCAACGGCGGACTGTGAACAATCGCGATGTCTATCTTTTCTTTGATATTTTTCTTAATTTTACGAAAAAAAATATAGGGCATCAAAAGCTGTGTCATGCCCCTGATAATGAAATTCACTTTATGATGTGGGAGGGTTTTAATCCGCAAAACCTTTACGCCGTTTTCATCCGTTATTTCCGGCCAAGTGGTATTTTCAGAATCCGTCAAATTATATTTAGGGTAAGAAGTGGCGACAAAAACATTATGACCTTTATCGCGCAAACCATCAGCCAAATCTTTCATCAATTGCGCGGCTGAACGGATTTCCGGCGGATAAGAATCCGTAATGATTAAAATAGTTTTGGGCATAAAGACACTTGGCGATTACTTAAAATAACTCAAAAAATCTTCTTTAGCTTTTTTATACTTATCACCCCAACCTTTCGCCTCCTGAAGTTTTTCCTCAAGGTCTAGCATTATTTTTGCCGAAACAAGAACCGATTCTATTGAATCCCCTTCCTCGTTGTTGGCTATTTTCTTTCCTATCTTTTGATACATATCCCTATAGCTGTCTGTTTTAAAGATTCTTTTTTTCCTAATGATTCTGTAATTATCTTCTGACAAATACCTTATACTGTCTGTTATCCTGACATTTCTTCCCGGAACTTTCAATTCCACGTGGTCCCTTGGCCCCACTCTTAAACTGCCTTTTTCGCTGAAGGTTGTCGTAAAAACCGCTCCGTTTTCAAGCTCTATCCAGACTTCAATGGAATGGTCTTGCAGCAATTTAATGTCAAAATTTTTCGGCTTGCTGAAATTATTAAGATGAAGAAAATGATCAATCTGATGACAACCGTTGGCAAAAAATGTGCTTCTTGAAACCGGCCAGTTATACCAAAAAAATTCCGGCTGAATTAATTCATAAACTATAGAATGGTAAGAAATCGGATCGCCATATTTTACGCCCAGATCTTCAAGCGCCATTTTATTGAATATTCCATAACGCTTGTGAAATCCAATAAACAAATGCCTTCCGAATTCTCTAAGAGTTTTCTCCATTTCACCCAGCTCGTCATAATCCATAACAACCGGTTTTTCCACCACAACATACGCGCCCTGCCTTAAAGCGCGCAGGGCTATTGGGACATGGGTGTGATTATAGCTAGCAATAAAATAAACATCATATTTTTCATCTTCTCTGGGAAAAGGCGACGAATCCCATTTTTGCGTTCTCCGTTCTAAGAATATTTGCGTTGGGTCAATTTCGTGGACTGATTTTATATCCACAAACGGTCTGGTATAGGGAATGATATTGATTTTCGCGTAATTGCCATAGCCAAACAAAAC
>JBBTUZ010000064.1:0-3193 GCA_038063495.1 Patescibacteria group bacterium
CATAACGCATCAAGTCAAAGACAAGGTTTTAAACATTGCGATAAATCTAAATTATAAAATTTCAATGATTTTTTGCCTGGCAGTATATCCAGAAACGATGCTTACCCGCGGGGGAGTGGTTTTAAAATATTCAGAGAGAACCCTGATTATCGCGCGGTTGGCTTCTCCTCTTATTGGCGGTTCTTTGATGGAAACAAGGTAGTGGCTATCGTCAATTTTCTGGACTTTTTCTTCTTTGGCGTTAGGTTTCGCTTTGACAAAAATTTTCATAATTTTTTAAATTCTTTTCTTTTGTCGGCGTGGATGTTTATCGCCGCCTGGGCGGCTGCCAAGATGGCGATAGGAATACGAAAAGGGGAACAGCTTACATAATCCATGCCGATGTGGTGGCAAAATTCCACCGAACGCGGTTCTCCGCCATGCTCGCCGCAAATGCCTATTTCAAGATTTTTATTGGTTTTGCGGCCATTTTTAATGCCGATTTTAATCAATTCGCCGATTCCTTCCTGGTCAATTGATTGAAAAGGATCTTCGGGCAAAATTCCCTTATTTAGGTAATCCGGCAGAAATCCGCCAATATCGTCGCGGGAAAAACCAAAGCCCATTTGAGTAAGATCGTTTGTTCCAAAAGAGAAAAATTCCGCTGTTTTGGCTAATTGGCTGGCCACAATGCAGGCGCGCGGCACTTCAATCATCGTTCCGGCCAGATATTTAATTTTTTTGAGATTATATTTTTTCAGAGTTTCTTTGTAAATTTGCTTTATTAACGCGAATTGATTTTCTAATTCTTTCGCGTCGCAAACTACCGGTATCATTATTTCCGGGTAAGGTTTTCTGTTTTCTTTGATTAATTCGGCGGCCGCTTCAAAGATAGCGCGTATTTGCATGACGCTTATTTCAGGGTAGGTGACGCCCAGCCGCGCGCCGCGATGCCCCATCATCGGATTGGATTCGTGAAGCGACTCCGCCCGTTTGGTTAATTCAGCCATGGAGATGTTTAAATCTTTAGCCAGTTGTTCAAGCTTCGCTTTTTCGCGGGGAACGAATTCGTGTAAAGGCGGATCAAGAAGCCGAAAGACCACCGGTAGCTCGTCCATCGCCTTCAGGGTGCCTTTCGCGTCTTTTTTTACATAAAAAAATAATTCTTCAAGCGCTTTTTTTCTTTCGGCTTCGGTTTTGGAGACAATCATTTTACGCAAAATAAACAGTGGTTCGTCCGAGCCTTTACCGTAAAACATATGTTCCGTTCGGAAAAGCCCGATGCCCTCGGCGCCGAATTGCTTGGCTTTTCTGGCGTCTTCGGGAGTGTCGGCATTGGCGCGGATGCCCAATTTTTTTAAAGAGCCGCAAATTTCCAAAAATTCTTTAAGAAGCTTGTTTTCTTCAGAGGCGTCCATCATCAATAATTTTCCTTCATAGACATTCCCTTTGGTTCCGTTTAAGGCAATCCAATCGCCTTCTTTTAATATTTTTTCGCCGATCCGAATTTCTTTTTTTAGATAATCAACATGCAAATCGCCACAACCCACAATACAGCATTTTCCCCAACCGCGCGCGACTAAAGCGGCGTGAGAAGTCATTCCGCCGCGGGCTGTTAAAATAGCCTGGGCGGCGCGCATGCCTTCCACATCTTCGGGGTTGGTTTCCTCGCGCACCAAAATTACTTTTTTGCCTTGCTTTGCCCACAAAACGGCGTCATTGGCGGAAAAGACAATCTGGCCATTTGCTCCGCCTGGGCCAGCCGGCAAGCCCTTGGCTAATGGTTTTTGTTCCAATTCGGCCTTGGGGTCAATTATAGGATGTAATAATTCTTCCAGTTGGCTAGGCTTAACGCGCATTATCGCTTCTTCCTTGCTAATCAGTTTTTCTTTTAACATATCCAAGGCCATTTTTATCGCGGCCGGTCCGTTGCGTTTCCCGACACGGCATTGCAACATAAACAAACGATTTTTTTCAATCGTGAATTCAATGTCTTGCATATCGCGATAATGTTTTTCCAGGCGTTTTTGGATGCTGAATAGCTCTTTGTAAAGTTTGGGCATTATTTTTTCCAAAGATACCAATTTTCTGTTATGTTCCGATTTAGAGGATTCGTTTATGGGCGCCGGTGTGCGGATTCCGGCAACGACATCTTCGCCTTGGGCGTTGATAAGATATTCGCCATAAAATTTATTTTCGCCGTTTCCGGGATTACGCGTAAAAGCCACGCCCGTTGCCGAATCATCGCCCATATTGCCAAAGACCATCGCTTGAACATTGACCGCCGTGCCCCACTCGTCGGGAATGCCTTCAATTCTTCGGTAGCTGACGGCGCGTTTGCCGTTCCAGGAAGAAAAGACCGCGCCGATGCCGCCCCATAATTGTTCATCGGGGTCATCGGGGAATTCTTTTTTTAAAACTGATTTAACTTTTTCTTTGAAAGATTGGCAGAGCTTTTTTAAATCCTCCGCGGTTAAATCCGCGTCAGCAGAATAACCTTTTTCTTTTTTGAGATTTTCAATTATTTTTTCCAGTTGTTTGCGGATGCCTTGGCCCTCCTTGGGTTCAATGCCCGCGGCTTTTTCCATCACGACATCGGAATACATCATTATCAGTCGGCGATAAGCGTCATAGACAAAACATTCATTGCCGTTGCTTTGCTTAATAAGTCCGGGGATAGTTTTTTCGGTTAAGCCGACATTCAAAATAGTTTCCATCATTCCGGGCATAGATTTGCGCGCGCCGGAACGAATTGAAACAAGCAGGGGATTGGCGAGGTCGCCAAATTTTCTGGCCATAATTCTTTCTATTTTTTTCAATGACTCGCGCAGTTCTTCTTTTAGTCCGTTCGGGTAGGTTTTTTTATTTTGGTAATAAGCGCAGACCTCGGTGGTAATAGTGAAACCGGGCGGAACGGGAAGTTTTAGGTTTTTATGTCCGGCCATTTCAGCCAGATTCGCGCCTTTTCCTCCCAAGAGATTTTTCAAGCTTTCATTGCCGTCCGCTTTTCCTTCACCGAAAAAATAAATCATTTTTTTTGACATAGCTTTTATTATATACCTTGAATTAAGAAATGTTTATATAGGTAAGATTTCGTAGAGTTGTTTACATTTTATATAACCGAAGACAGATTTGCTTTGAAGAACATCCCGCAGGCGCGGCAAGCTTGGTTCCCGCGAAGCGGGATTGCCGCGCCGAGGGCGAAGAAAATTTT
>JBBTUZ010000065.1:0-3017 GCA_038063495.1 Patescibacteria group bacterium
CGAAAACATAGATGTTGAAAATCTTTTAGACCAGGTTGAACAAAAAATATTTAACATCACCCAGCGTTCTATGTCTCAAAAATATGTCGCACTCAAAGACGAACTCCAGCCGGCTTATGAAAGAATTGAAAAATTACATCGCGGCGAAGAGGCCGTTCGCGGCGTTTCCACCGGTTTTGCGAAACTTGACGACATCCTTTCGGGGCTACAACGCTCCGACCTTATCATTCTTGGCGCCAGACCGTCTTTGGGGAAAACTACTTTCGCTTTGGACATCGCCAGACACGCCGCCGTCAAAAATCAAATACCGGTAGGAATATTTTCTCTGGAAATGTCGCGGGAACAAGTGGTAGACCGTTTTATTTCCGCCGAAGCCCAGGTGGCTCTTTGGAGACTGCGAACCGGGAAATTAAGCGACCAGCTGGAATTTGAAATGATCCAGGAATCGCTGGAACGGCTTTCCCACGCCCCGATTTTCATTGACGACACGCCTTCGCCCAGCGTTCTCCAAATTCGCTCGGTAGCCAGACGGCTCCAAATTGAACAAGGGCTCGGGCTGGTGATAATTGATTATTTGCAATTAATCCAACCCAGAACTAATTTTGAAAGCATGGTTCAGCAAGTTACCGAAATTTCCCGGGGGCTTAAAGCCTTAGCCAGAGAGCTCAAAACTCCGGTTTTGGCCCTTTCCCAACTTTCCCGCGCGGTTGACCAGCGGGAAATAAAAATCCCCCGACTTTCTGATTTAAGAGAAAGCGGGAGCTTGGAACAAGATGCCGATGTGGTCCTGCTTATCTGCCGAAAAAACTGGGAAAGAAACGATGCCACCATTGAAGAAAAAAATCTAGCCGAAATTATCATTGCCAAACACCGCAACGGGCCTTTGGGTAGCGTTGAACTTATGTTTGACGCCGAAAAAGTTAGTTTCAAAGACATAGACACAATGCACTAATTGAAATGTTGCCCCAGCCTATTAAAACCTTTATAGAAATCTTTTCCAAGTTTCCTTCAATCGGGCCGAGATTGGCCACTCGTTTGGCTTTTTATCTGGCCAATATCGGGAAAAACGAAATAGAAAATCTGGAAATGGCGGTCAGTAATTTAAAAAAACTTAAAACCTGCGAACGCTGTTTTTTTATTTATACGGATAATTGCCCCGTTTGTTCGCATAAAAACAGAGACAAAGAGACAATCGCTATTGTTGAAAAAGAAACGGATTTAATTTCTTTGGAAAAAACCGGAAAATTCCACGGCCAGTATCTGGTTTTGGGAGGATTGGCAAAAAACGGAGAATTGAATCTCCAGCAAAGATTGCGGCTCAAAAGCTTGGCCGGAAGGATTAAAAAAGAATCAGGCGGAAAAATGAAAGAAATCATCATAGCTCTTAGCCCCACCACTTCCGGCGATTTTACCAGTTCTTTGATTGAAGAGGGGCTTAAACCTTTCAGCCAAAAAATAAGCCGTTTGGCCAAAGGAGTGCCGACCGGAGGAGAAATTGAGTTTGCCGACGAGGAAACTTTAGGAAGCGCTTTGGAAAAAAGAATATAAAAGCGTGCTTTTTATTTTATTGAAACTATTTCCAACTCCGTGTAATGCTGACGGTGGCCCGCTTTCTTTCGGTGGCGAGTTTTGGAATGATAACGAAAAACGATTTTCTTCTTGTCTCTCCCCTGTTTTAAAATCTTAGTTTCCACTTTTTTCCCTTCCAGATAAGGCGCGCCGATTTTGGTTTCTTCGCCTTCGTTTAAAAGCAAAACCTTAATCTCGCCGACTTTTGGCGATTCAATCTTGATTTTATCCCCTTCCTTGACTAAAAATTGTTTTCCGTTGACTTCAATTACGGCTGTCATATTTTTATAAAATTAATTTATTGAAATTATAACTGAAATAGAAATTAAAATCAAAGTCGCTATAACCAGGCTAACATAGGCGAAAACGAAAGAAATAAAACGCTGACGGTCAAAAATAAATTCAGCTAGAGCTAAGTTTACCAAAAATATCGTCAAAGCAACAGCCAGGATGCCAAAAACATCAAACCTGTCGCCTAAAAAATCAATGCCCTTGTAAGCGTCAAAATGAATGATCAAGGGGGCGGTGATTTCGGCCAAACGGAGATAAACAACCAAAATCGTCAAAATTAGAATCCCCAAGCCTAGCCCAAAAATTATACCAAAATTTCTATTTTTTAAAATGTTCATTATCGTTATTCATAATCCAATGCCAGGGTCGCAGTAGAGTCATCATAGCATTTGCGCGAACCTTTTTTGAGTGAAACTGAACGCTCGGACGGATAAAAAAGAAAGGGGTTGGAGGGAGGAAAATTTTGTCCGCCCTCGTTTCCGGACTGCTTCACGGACACGCCGCCATGCCTATAAGGTTTCTATAAATTTGAGGATTTCGTGGAAATGTGCTTTTGAAACGCCCAAAGCATAACTATTATCCCGGATTTTTAGCAAAATTGGAAGCATCTTTCCGGTCCTAGTGATAGAGTTCACTAATAGAGTGTTATAGCTAAAGGGATGTTTATTTTTCATCTCACAATGTAGGTAATAACAAGTAGTGAAAAGAAGCTTGGTAAAATGTTTTACATCAAAATCAGAGTTGCCGATTTTTGGCAAAAAACGTTTCTGTAAATCCTGCTTGATGTACTGGACTGCTTCGGTGTAAGAAAACGCCGTAAGTGAAAAGTCGGCGTTCGAGAACTTTTTTCCTGATACATATTGCCAATCCAAAAAGTTAAGCAATAGCTGTCTTGGATGCAAAACTTTAGCAAGTGGGCTACGCATTTCGCCACCATTCAATTCGTCAGTGTAAATATAATTTGCCTTAAATTCATTGATTTCAGGAGCTGATTCTTCTAGAAACTTTTGTACTTCCACCATCTCGTCTGGCGAAAATCTATCTTCCACAAGAAGAATTGAATCGACATCGCTTGTATCGGGCTCAAAATCGTCGCGTAGAAGCGAACCCCACAAATAAATTGACAACAATCCATGGTCTTTATATTCTTTATACAA
>JBBTUZ010000066.1:0-11221 GCA_038063495.1 Patescibacteria group bacterium
CGGACTTGAAAATTTATAAAAAGCCCTTTATCTCCGCAAGTATTTCCGGCGGAATGGGATTTTTGGCCGGACTTTTCCCCGGATATCTCCAAGCTGAAATAATTTTTAATTGTTTCAGGTTTTTCTTTTGGTACATCGTCCAAATTTCCTGGTAATGTTTTTTGGAACCAGCAATCTGCATACAAGCAATGGTATTGAGCGCCACACCTTCTTCGGTTCTGTCGGGATGGTTGATTATTCTTTTAATTTTCTGTTCGGAAAGACCATAAAAAATTATTTTTCTGGCGGCGTGATTAGTCCATAAAAAGCGGTCGGTATTTTTGGGGGCTTTGAATCGCATAACGATATAATGTTATCATAACATCAACATCAATGATTCATTATTTAACCGGAAAAATAATCAGCCGGGGAGAAAATTTTGTCATTTTAGAAAATGGCGGAATTGGTTTTAAAGTTTTTTTAACCGGTGAGGCCATCGGCAATCTGCCGGTCGCGGATTTATCCATCAAAATTTTTTGTCATTTATATATTCGGGAAGAATCTTACCTTGAGCTTTACGGCTTTCTCAAAGAAGAAGAATTAAATTTTTTTGGACTGCTTATTTCTATCAGCGGCATTGGCCCCAAAACCGCTCTCAATATTTTATCCGTAGATCGTTTGGAAAATTTGATGGCCGCTATTATTGAAAACCGGCCGGATTTATTAACGCGGGCTTCGGGTATCGGCCAAAAAACCGCCGAGCGGGTTATTCTGGAGCTAAAAAATAAAATCAAATTAAAAACCGCCAAAACTTTGACTCAAAAACTGGACTTAGACACTGAAGTTGAGGAAATTTTAGTTGGTTTGGGTTATTCGCGGCGGCAGGTCAGGGAAATTTTAAGCAAGATTCCTTCGGGGATGGCAAAAATAGAAGAGCGTTTAAAAGAGGCCCTGCGGCTTTTGGGGCGTCATTAATTATTAGCCACTAGCCCATTATGTTTCTATCTTTCTATCACTTCATTTGGTCTTTTTTGGGGGCGTTATTTTTTGGTTTTCCTTCAAAGCGAATTTTCGTTTTGGGAGTAACCGGCACCAAAGGTAAATCCACGGTTTTGGAATTAATCAATGCGATTCTGGAAGCGGCGGGCAAAAAAACCGCCCTGCTTTCTTCAATTCGGATTAAAATCGGCGAACAAAGCCAGAAAAATTATTCTGGCAACACGATGCCGGGCCGGGCATTTATCCAGAGATTTTTAAGGCAGGCGGTTAAATCCGGCTGCGAATACGCTCTTATTGAAGCGACTTCCCAAGGAATTTTACAGCACCGCCATCGGTTCATTAAATGGGATGCCGCTTTATTCACTAATCTGGCGCCGGAACACATTGAGGCTCACGGCGGATTTGAAAATTATCGAAAAGCGAAACTAAGTTTTTTTAAATATGTAAAAAAACTTAAAATCTCAAAACAAAATCCTAAAAAGTTATTTATTATTAACAAAAATGACGCGAACGCCGATTATTTTATTAAAACTAGCGAGGGTGAAAATAGCCGGATAATTTTATATTCTTCTCCGAAGACGGATGAGTCTTTGGCTGAAAAAAATCATTTTTCGCCTTTTTTGTTTGAAGAAAATATTGCCGCCGCTGTTTCTTTTTGCAAGACGATGGGAGTTGATAATGAAATTATTAAGAAAGCGATTGATAACTTTCCCGGCGTTCCCGGCCGAATGGAATTGGTTCAAAAAGAGCCATTCGCCGTCATTATTGATTATGCGCACACACCGGATTCTTTAGAAAAGATTTATCAAGCCATAAAACCCCAAACCCCGAACCCCAAACCTAATTTAATTTGCGTTTTGGGTAGCGCTGGCGGCGGTCGGGATAAATGGAAACGGCCGAAAATGGGAGAAATTGCCGCGAAATACTGCGACGAGATTATTTTGACAAACGAAGACCCCTACGATGAAAACCCAAACCAGATTTTATCCGAGGTAAAATCTGGAATTCAGCATTCAGCATTCAGAATTCAGAATTTATATGAAATGTTTGACCGCAAAGAAGCTATTAAAAAAGCCGTTTCTTTGGCCAAAAATGGCGACACTGTCATAATCACTGGCAAAGGTTGCGAGCCGTGGCTCCATTTGGAAAAAGGCAAAAAAATTCCGTGGGACGAACGGAAAATCGTGGAGGAAATACTTAGAAAAACACAGTCTTGGGCATAGAACTTCGGCAAATTGTTTTTGCAGCGAATGCGCGGCGTTTCTTTATAAAGAAAGCAAAGTGAGTGTTAATAAAGGTATGCCGATTTTTATAGGCAAGAGTGTTTAATCCCTAAGCTTAGCTTGGGGATTTTTTTATTTGGGGATAAAAATAAAAAAGACTCCTTGCGGGGGAGTCTTTTGCGGGGAGGCATCGCTCGTTTTAGATAATTTTTTCATTATTTATCAACGACTCAAGCGATCCCTCTTCTTTTCTTTTAGGGAAAAAAAGAAGTTTTCGGCCATACCATTCGTTTTTAGAATAACTTTCCGGAATGGCAGACGGATCTTCGTCGCAATTTGGGCATTTATTTGTTGTGCCCGGCGTTATGCAGTCACAGGTTCTACACTTCATAATTCACCCCCTTTTTAATTAGAAAATTTCTATCGAGATAATAGCATAAATTTTATAACTTGTAAAGTCTTGTAAATTTTTGTTTAATATTGCTATACTAAAATTGTATTTAAAACTTTATGACTAAAAAGAATCTTTCCGGTCTTCGCTATTCTATTTGTATTTCCGGAGCTTCTGAAATCAATCATTGCGTCCCCGGAGCTGTAGAAAAAGCGATAGAAATTGGCAGGGAAATAGCTCGTCAAGGGTTTGTTTTGGTTACCGGCGCCACCACCGGCATGCCTTATTGGTCGGCCAAAGGCGCCAAAGAAGCCGGCGGCACGGTTATCGGTTTTTCGCCGGCGGCTTCCAAGGCCAGCCACCAAAAAACCTATCATTTGCCGATTGATTATCACGACGTTATTTTATATACCGGTTTTGGTTATTCGGGGAGAAATCTTTTGTTGACGCGGGCTTCGGATGCCGTTATTTTTATCTGCGGCCGGATGGGAACGCTTAACGAATTCACGATTGCTTTTGAAGACGGGAAGCCGCTTGGGGTTTTAGAAGGAACTGGCGGCACGGCTGATATAATCAAAGAATTGATTGTCAAAAGCTATCGCGGCCCCGGGAAAATTGCTTATTCCGAAGAACCGGTGGAGCTCTTGAAAAAAGTCGTTGAATTGATAAAAGAAGAAGAGCTATAATTAGGCAAAGGTCGATTAATCCTTTTTTGAAAATGCCAAAAAAATTAGTAAACAAAGAAGAAAAGCCGATTGGTAAAGTAACTCATTATTTTGGAGGAATTAGTGTCGCTATAGTAAAATTCAACAGAACCGTCAAAGTTGGCGAAACGGTGAAATTTAAAGGAGCAAGCACCGACTTTGAAGAAACAATTGAAACAATGCAGTTTGACCACAAAGATATTAAAAGCGCCAAGAAAAATCAGGAAGTGGGAATTAAAGTAGAGGAAAAAACGCGGGAAGGGGATAAGGTCTACTCCGTTAAATAATAATTTAAATGAGCCTAATTTTTAATTCTCAAAATTTAGAAATTTTTGGCCAACTTTTGTTAGCCGTAATTCTGGGCAGTTTGATAGGGGCAGAGCGGGAATTAAGGGGCAGATTGGCGGGAGTGAAAACTCACGCCTTGGTTTGCTTGGGTGCTGGCTTATTCACTGTTCTTTCAACCGTTGGCTTCGGGGAGTTTGTTTCGGCGGCCAATTTTGACCCTTCGCGAGTAGCTTCCCAGATTGTAGTGGGAATAGGTTTTTTGGGCGCCGGTTTGATTATTTTTCATCAATCACAGGTTCAGGGCTTAACCACGGCCGCCGGCATTTGGACAACGGCAGCTATAGGAATGGCGATTGGCGTTAAATTTTATTTCGTTGCTTTATTTGCCACTTTTTTAGTTTTATTGGTTTACGCTATTTTTTATTATTTTGAAATTTTCATAGATCGTTTTCGGGACAAAACGCATAAACCCGATCAATTTTAATGACAAAATGGCAATACAATAAGGAGCTTCTGCCTTCCCGAGCCGGTAAAAATGAATTTCCTTTTGGAGAAAAGGGAATTGTTTTTTGTTCCGATTGCCATTCTATTTATGATCAAAAGTCATGGCATCATAGCAAACAGGAAAAATTAAAAAATCAAAAATTAATTTTATGCCCGGCTTGCCGGATGATTAAAAATAAAGAATTTGAGGGGAAATTGACTATCAGCGATTTTCCGTTGGCTTTAGAAGCGGATTTAAATAAGCTTATCAAAAATTTTTGCCAGCGGGCTTTTGAGCGGGATGCCCTCCATCGCTTGATTGACATTAAAAGCGATTCCGGAAGCTTAATGGCAACTACCACCGAAAACCAGTTAGCGGTTAAATTAGCCAAGAAAATCAAGGAAGTTTTCGGTAAGAATAAAATTCAGATAAAAATATCCTATTCTGCGGATCCAGGTGATACGGTTTATATTAAAATAAAATTTGCTGGATAAGCTATTTAAATTATTTTTTTGGTTATTTTTGATTTCCTTGCCTTTTGGTTCGCGGATTTTGCTTTTTAAATTTACGCCCGATTTTAACGAATACGGGGCGGTTTTTTTATACGCCAGCGATATTTTAATGGTTTTATTCTTATTTTTTTTCTCGCTGAATCGTACCCAGGCCAAACCTGCCTTCGAAAACCAGGATCAGGACTTCCGCAATTGCCTTTCAGAACCAGAATATTCCGACTCCAGCGGTCGGAATTTCTTTTCCCTCGGCGCTGAAATCCCGACTTCGTCGGGAACCAAGCTTTCAGCGCCTGCGGGACATTCTTCAAGGCAACTGCGGAAGTCCTACAGGAATAGGGCTGTGGGGATATTTTCTCAGACAGGCTTGGTTTGGTTGTTTGTGTTATTTCTTTCTATTTCGATTTTCTTTGCCTCTTATAAATTATTAGCTATTTATAATTTTATAAGATTGGCCTTGCTGGTTTTGACTGCCTTGGCTATCGCGGGAATTTTGAAAAGAAATTTGGTCAGGCTGGAAAATATTTTAGCGATTTTAGTCGGTTTAGCCGCTTTCCAATCAATAATTGCTTTTTTCCAATTTTTAAATCAAAAAAGTTTGGGATTTTGGTTTTTAGGCGAATCAATTTTGGGACCGGAAATTCCGGGAGTGGCAAAAATAGTTGTCGCCGGCGGCAAGATTTTGCGAGCCTACGGCACTTTCCCTCACCCCAATATTTTAGCCGCTTTTCTATTACTGGGATTATTTAGCTCTTATTATTTTTTGTTTAGAAATCGCGAAACACGAGATAACCGCAAAATTACGAAATTTCGTTTCGTAAATTTTTCACACGGGGTAGCCGCTTTAACGGTTTTCTTGATAAGCCTGGGTTTGGTTTTGACTTTTTCGCGCGCGGCTTGGGTTTTGGGAATATTCCTGACTTTGTTTTATATTTTTCTTTCCAAAAGTTATCGTCTTCAAACAAAATATCCGTTGATAATCCTGGTTTTTATTTTTCTCTCCATCGTTTTAATAATGGGTTGGCTGATTTTTCCGCGGGCTCAAATTTCTTTGACGGAACCGTCAGTTAGTCAAAGAATTTCTTATAACGAACTTGGTTGGCGCTTGATAAAGAATAATCCCTGGGGCATCGGTTTGGGCAATCAAGTCATTTATTCGGTGAAAAATGGCTTTTATCAGATGCTGGGGATGAACCAGTCTTGGCAGTGGCAGCCGATACACAACATTTATTTTTTAATAGGTTCGGAAATCGGCGTCTTAGGGCTTTTGGCATTCCTGGCTCTTATGGCAAAATCATTGATTTTTAATTTCGCCCTTCGCGAGGGATCCCGCCCGGCGGGACAATTTTTAATTTTAATGATGTTTCTCGCATTATTATTGTTCGGTTTGTTTGACCATTTCTTTTGGACGCTTCAACCCGGCCGCTTGATGTTCTGGCTGGTTTTGGGAATAATACTGGGAACAACCCCTCGTCGTTCAATGGATAGGACACAAGCCTCCGAAGTTTGAGATAGAGGTTCGATTCCTCTCGAGGGGACTATTGGCGTGCGGCGAAGCGGCAAAATTTTTACCGGAGACGCTTTTGAAGCCATATTTGACAATCAAAGCGAATTATTATAAACTTATAAAATAAATTAAAAAGCACATTTACAGTAAAAATATAATAGAAAGGAGGTGAGATATGAGAAAGTTCGTTAGAGTAATGACGGTGGCGATATTGATGTTTTCGCTGGCAACGCCGGTTTTTGCCCAGAATCTTTTGATTAGGACGATAAAAGGGGCGTTTAGTCCGGTTGTTGGTTCGGCGGAAATGGTAGTTACGATATTGACCAATGTCGTAAAAGGAAAGGACGGGCCGATTGTTTCAACGCTCAAAGGTCTAGCTAATGGTTTTGGCAGGATAGCCGGAGATTTAACCAATATTGTTAGCGAAGGCGCTTATGAAGTTGGATATTTTGAAGATAACCAATTGGCCGGGAAAATTGCTACTCCACCAATAGTTGATATTGCTGATTGGGCGGCAACAGGAGTCTATATTGGCGTTGTTGGCGTTAACAGCAATTGGTGGGGCGGAGCGGCAAAAGGCTGGACTCGGACAAAGGCGGTGATGATTGGTGCGACAGCCGGTGCGGTAGCTGGTACGGCTGTATCAGTAGCAAATGAAGAGTAAAGTAGTAAGCCCCTTGGAAAATTTCCAAGGGGCTTTTTAATTTGTTCTTGAGATATCTTCATATCTCTATCGCTTTTTCTTTTCTTTCGCGGCAATCTTTTATGATAGTTTTAACCATCATAAAAAGAATGCAAATGATTATTAAAAAAGAACAGCCGACGAGTGAAACAGCCAGTAAATCTTCACCGTTGCGTATATTGAAAAGAAAATTCAACATTTTATCACCTCCTTAAAATTCTCTAATTATTTTGGCTAAAATTACTTTAGAATTTTTTCCTAAAACATTCTTTCTCTTTTCCGATTCTTTTCTGGCCATCTCTAGGCCACGATGCATTGTCGCTTCCGGCACAACATTGCATTTTTTAAAATCATTCCACCAGCTGACAACTAAAAATTCTTCCATCTTTCACCCCCTTCGTTTTATTTTTTATCGCCGCTTTCTTCAAATTTCTGATAAATTCTTTTAATTCTTCTTCTGTTTCCGGGAAAATGTCTCTATTGGGACGATAATCTCCCATTTTCTGGATTTGATGACAAAGATTGCCTAAATTTTCGTTTCTAAATCCGCGCGGGCGCATTTTCCACCTCCTTTTTTTATTTGTCAAAGACCGATTGCGAACTTAGACTAAAATATATTTTATCCTAAATAAAAAATATTGTCAATTTTTTTGTGTTTTTTAAATTACTATTGTAATTATACGATCGTTTAATTACAATAGTAAAATAAAAAACCAGTCTGTTTATTGACAGGCTGGCTTTGTTTTATCCTCCTTTATTTATACCGATAAATACCGGTATAAATTCTAGGTAATCATTTTTTTTACTTCTCTGGCGATAACAAGGGAAGCTGTTAGCCCTGGGGATTCAATCCCAATCAGATTAATCAATCCGGGCAAGCCCTGGCTTGTTTCTTCTTGGATTATAAAATCCCTGAATTTTTCGCCTGGGCCCTGAAGCTTCGCTCTTATTCCCGAAGTGTCCGCCGACAAATCTTCCAGTTCAATAAAGGGCAACACGGGACGACACTGTTGATAAAAAGATTCTTTCTTGGATTCATCAACAACATAATCAATTTTATCAACATACTCCGCGTCCGGCCCCAGCTTTAAACCGCCACTTAAATCTAAGACGGTATGCGTGCCCAAGCCCGCGCTTTCTTTATTGGCAATGGGGTATATCAAACAAGAAAGATTCTTGGCTTTATCGTGGGAAACTTTGAAATAATCGCCTTTGCAATATTTTAAAGCGTATTCCTCTTTTTGAATACCGGCTAAGCGAGCGATTTTATCCGAATTGAGACCGGCGGCATTGATAAGAAATTGGCTGATAAAACTGAAAATATCGCCATTTGAGTCCCGAATGGAAACTTTAAAACCGCTTCGTTGTTTTTCTATGCCGACAACTTCACTGCTATAAGCGAACATCGCGTTTCGGTTTTTTGATTCTGTTTCTAGCGATTTCATCAAACTATGCGAATCCAAAATTCCGGTTGACGGCGAATAAATAGCGGCAAGGGCATTGATCCGCGGTTCCATTTTTTTTATTTCCTTTCGCGATAGAATTTTTAAATCGCTGACTCCGTTTTTTAAGCCATTTTGACAAAGCTCTTCTAACGGTCCAATGTCAGCTGGATTGATTGCCACAATCAATTTGCCCAATCTTTTATAGCCAATATGATTTTTTTGGCAATAAGCATAAAGCAACTCCTTGCCTTCAACGCATAATCTTGTTTTAAGCGAATTTTGCGGATAATAAATCCCGGCATGGATAACTTCGCTGTTTCGCGAACTGGCTTCTTGGCCAAAAGAATTGTTTTTTTCAATTACGGCAATATCGGTAAAAACCTTGGAAAGTTCAGCGGCGCAAGCCAACCCGACCACCCCTGCTCCGACAACGGTTATTTTTATGTTTTCCATTCCTACCTCCTTCGGCTAATTTTATTTTTTTCAAAGAGCTTCATTTGACAAATATAATAGTTTATTTTAATCTTATGTCAAGTTTGATATATTAAATATTAGAAAAAAGTGCGAAGAGCTTTTTTTATTTTTTACTTAAATAAAATTGGCGAAAATATTTGGGAAATTAAGCCGATCAAGAAAAAAAGAGCCAAAGGATAAATCCAAAAAGGCGCTTTCCGCTGAAATCTTTGTTCCAAGAATTTTTTATAAATAAAAATAACAATAATCGCCTCTAGCCCCAGCATCACCGCTCCGGTCAGAGAGATGACTTCCATAAAGTTTTTAATTCCCAAAAAATACAGCAATAGCGGGGAAAAACAGGCGATAAACCAAGAAGTTTTTTCCGGCAGTTTTAAGTCATATTGAAAAATTCTTTTTAAAGTTAAGCCAAGAGCAATGAAAGAAGTAAAGGTGGTCAGCAGGCCGAAAACAAAACCCAACGGAGCTATTTTATCGCCGACAACCAAAGCGAAGCCGGAAAAAGCGTCGGTAGAGGTTTTAGTTCCGCTGACGCCGAGAATAATGAAAATAAATAAAAGATAAAAAAGACCAGACAGGGCAATGCCCGAACTTATAACTAAGCGCAGTTTTTTTCTTTCTCTTGCCACTATTTCTTTGATTTCGGGCACCAAAGACAGGCCCCAGAGAGAAAAGAGGATGGCCCCGTAAGGAAAGAAGAGGTAGTGAGGATTAAAAGTGAAAAGGTTTTCTAGCCGCAGGAAAGGCAACCCTCGGGAAAAGAAAAGCAAAAGGATAAGGACAAAGGTCAGCACCATTATGAGTTCGGTTTTGGCGATGCCCTTTATTCCTTTGTAAACCAAAAAAGCCCCGAAAGCGAAATAGAGCAAAGTGTAAATTAATTCTCCGCCGCCAAAATAAGGAGAAAAATATAAAGTAAAAAATTTTCCTCCAACAATGAGGTAGGCCAAAAGAGCGCCGATTAAACCCGACGAAGAAACAATTAAACTAAATTTCCCCCATTTTTTCCCCAGATATTCTTCGGCATAGCCGGGGATACGGGCAACTTTATGAGTGTCGCGGCTGATCTCGGCCAAAAGAAGATGGATAGCGATGGTCAATATCGTCAAAATAAAAAAATAAATCACCATCGCTCCAAAACCGATTTTAGAAGCGATATAAGGTAAGCTAAAGATTCCTACGCCGATTATGGTGCCGACGAAAATAGCTAATACTTCTAATAATTTAATCAATTTTGACTTTTATTTTTTTGGCTTTTTGGCGTTCAATTTTGGGCATTCGGATAGTCAGGATTCCGTTTTTGATGACGGCGGTTGAACGCTCGGGGTCAACTTCTTGGGGCAGGATAATTGAGCGGGAGAAAGAACCCCAGAAACATTCTTGATAAAAATAATCTTTTTCTTTAATTTCTTCTTCTTTTTCTCTTTTTCCCCGAATAGTGACGCTTTCGGTTGTAATGTTAATATCTAATTCTTCCGGCGAGACACCGGCTACCGTTGACTGGACAATAATTTCGCCGTCGGTTTGATAAACATCAACGGTCAACTGCCCCTCGGATTCTTTGCCCAGTTCCCCGTCTAAAAATTCCTCTGAATCTTTGTTTTCTTTGTTCATATTTTTATTATATCATTTTCCTTAATTTTTCAAAATTAACCAAAACAAAAATGGCGCCTAAAATCAGAAATAAACTAGGTATGATAAAATTCGCCGATTGGGATTTTAAGATTAAATAATTAAAAATTGAATGAACTAGTCCGGCTAGAAATAAGCCGTAACCGATATTTTTTAAAAGAGATTTTTTGAGTATTCCAACGGCCCAGTAATAGCCCGTTAAGCCGGAGGCCAAAGTATGAAGCAGGGTAGCGCCAATAAAACGCAGGGCGGCGGTGCTAAAAGCCGTCGTTAATAAAGCGGAATTTTCTGAATAGAAAATATTGCCTATGATCAAAATGTTTTCTATGGTGGCAAAGCCCAAGGCCGCCGTTATTGAATAGATCATGGCGTCAATTGGTTCGTTAAACTCGGGATTTTCGTTGGCCACCCAAAAAGCGGCAGTAAATTTGAAAAATTCTTCAATCAAAGCCAGGGCGATGATTGAAATAATGACAGTTTTTATGTTAAAGAAATCAAGGGCGTCTTTGGTTAAAAGCTGGATAATGACTACCGGCACGGCCATTAAGCCGCCTACTATAAAAGCCAGGAAAAGCAAGCGTTTCGGTTCGGGATGGGGATCTTCCTGAAGATAAAATAATACCCAGATTAAGCCCGGTAGAGTTCCTAAAAGTATTGTTAAAAAAGTCATCTTGTTAATTCTCCCGCTTCGCGGGATCTCGCGTAGCGAGACATTTCGCAATCATTAATATTTCTTGTTTTTTGGAAAGCGAATTTTTATATATTTCTTCGGTAATAAAAGGCATAAAAGGATGAAGTATTTTTAGGGATTGCGAGAGAACATAGAGGAGGATCATTTTCGTGGTTTTTTGGGTTTTGGGGTTGGCGATTTGAAATTTAGATTTTTCCAAATAAACATCGCAGA